>JAGOBZ010000145.1 GCA_017999015.1 Kiritimatiellia bacterium | reverse complement strand
GTTCTGCGCCTGAACGACCGGATTTCACAGAGCAATTTCGCGCCGCCGCCGGCGTCTTCCACCGTTTGCGGCGCGGGTTGGGACTTTAGCAAAATTGCCGCCGCCCTGTCAACCCCCCGGCGGAAAATTTCTTGCGATTTTTTCCGCCCGCCTCCGTCCGCATCCGATCGGCCTGCGCCGCCGGGTGCCCCGAAAGAGCCGCGAACTATAGCACTGCGGCCCCGCGTGAGTCAATGGGGTTTTTAAATTTTTTTCTGCAGGCGCTTGAGTTGGCCCGAGACTGACATCCTCTGCATCGGGCTCATGCGGTCCACCAGCAGCACGCCGTTGAGATGATCGGTCTCGTGCTGGATGGCGCGCGAGAGCAGCCCGCGCGCCGTGACCGTCTGGCGGCAACCTTCAAGATCCAGAAAAGTCACCGTGACGGTGTCGGCCCGCGTGATCGGCGCGCCGATCTCGGGAAAACTGAGACAGCCCTCCTCATTGCGCTGCTTACCCTCGGCCGCCACAATCTCGGGATTGATCAGGACCAGCGGCATGGTGATCCCGGCATTGAATTCGCGGCACGCCTCTTTCTCGGCATCACGCGGCACGTCGATCACGCAAACCGCCTCGGTGCGCCCGACCTGTTCTGCCGCCAAGCCAACTCCTTTGGCCGCGTACATGCTCTCCAGCATGTCGCTGACCAGTTGCCGGACCGCTTCCGTAATCTGCGCCACCGGAACGGCCTTCTGACGCAAGACCTCGTTCCCGTATGTCACCACAGGTAAAATCACACTAAACCTCGCTTTCGTGATTAGAATAAAAGACCGCAGCGGCCCTTGACAACTGCAAAGTAATCCGAGAGGGCAGGGCCGCGATCATTATGGAGTGCGGCGGCTCGCCGCCGCTTTGGAAAGCGGGAGCAAGCTCCCGCACTCCACATTCATACACTCGACTCGCATTCTTCTGCCGCCCACCGCTTGCAAAAAAAACCGGGGCCGGTGTTACCCGGCCCCGGTGCTGCATGACAGGAGTGGTCTTATATATACTTTGGTTGTGTGGTTAATCGCTCATCGGCAGGTTCATGAAGACGGTGCCCTCGCGGGCCTTAACCCGCAGCAATACGCTCTTCCCGCTCCGCTTCCCCACCGCTTTTTCAAAGTCTTTCTGGCTCTTCACCTCGCTCCGGTTGACCTCTGTGATCAACATCCCGGGCCTCAAGCCCCTCTCGTATGCGCCCGAAGCCGGATCCACCTCCGACACCACCACGCCGTTCGCCCCCTCGTAGCCGAGTTCCCGCGCGATATCCGGCGTCAACTCCTGCACCTGGAACCCGAGCTTCTCGGCCCAATCGCCGCTGTCCCCGGCCGGCCCCGCCGACGTGCCGTCATCGGGGAACGTCCCCACGGTCAGCGTCACCTTCTTGGGCTTGCCTTCACGGAACAACGTGACTTCGGCCTTCTTATTAGGCATGATCCGTGCCACATCGTTTCGGAACGAGGTGTTGTCCTTGATTTTCGCGCCGTTCAGCTCGGTCAGGATGTCGCCGCTGCGGAGGCCTGCCTTGTCGGCAGGCCCGTCCTTTTCCACCTCGGCAATCAACACGCCGCCCGCCTCGCTGCGCCCGAAAGACTTGGCCATCTCTTCCGTGACCTCGCCAGGATTCAGGTATACGCCGACGTAACCCCTTGTCACCTTGCCGTTTGCTACAAGCTGATCTTTAATGTTCATCGCCATGTCGATCGGCACCGCAAACCCGATTCCCATGTACCCGCCGCTGCGGCTGTAAATGGCCGTGTTGATGCCGACCACCTCGCCGTCGATGTTTAAGAGCGGTCCGCCCGAATTGCCCGGATTGATCGCGGCGTCGGTCTGGATGAAATCCTCATAGTCCGTAATTCCTATGTTACTGCGTCCTTTAGCACTCACTACACCCACCGTAAGTGTCTCCTTCAGTCCAAAGGGATTGCCGATCGCGATCACCCATTCGCCGATTTGAAGCTTTTCCGGACTGCCGATCTCCAGCACCGGGAGATCGCCCTCGGACTCGATCTTAATCAGGGCCACCTCTGTGCGCGGGTCCGCTCCGACGCGCTTGGCCTTGAACTCCCGCCCGTCAGCCAACCTCACGGTGATGGTGTCCACATCGCCGACGACGTGCGTGTTGGTCAGAATATAACCGTCTTTGCTGATGATGAACCCCGAGCCTTGCCCGGTCTGCTTGTACATGGGCTGGCGACCGCGATTGGGGAACCTGCGGTCCGGCTGGCCCGGACGCGCTTGACGCGGCACGCCGAAGAAACGCTCCGCAAAATCCTCGCCGAACAGGTCGAACGGGTTGTTGAACGAGTACATGTTCCCGGCCGGCACCTGCTTCTCCACTTGTATGAACACAACCGCCGGCGTGGCCTTTGACGCGACGCCCGAAAAACCCTTTCTGAAATCGAGCGCCCCAGACTCTTTGGCGAAAACGCCTGACCCGACCAGCAAAACCGCCAAGCAAACCATCCCACCCGTCCGAGCACCTTTCATTTTCATTCGGCACCTCCTTCAAAGTGTAAAACTAGGCCATAACCCCAGTCAACAGACGGCAACCTGTGTGAACCCGTCGCCAGGCGAGTGAAAGGGGTTATGGCCTATACGGACCTGTTTTTGTCAACCTCTTGCCGTCTCTCGCTTTGGCGACTGGCAATAAGCTATACTCGTGCCAACATCCCAATTCACTGATATTTTCAACTCATGATGGATTTTTTTGATGTATTGTCACGAAAATTATCCAATTCTAACTAATAAACCGGCACGCCCTCCCGACTGAGCGACAGGATGTCCTGAACGCATGTGACACTTTGGCGCGATAGAGGAAAGGGAGGAAGGAGGAATTGTTGAGCGATCCCCGTGCTGCGGGCGACTCGACTACCGGCAGGCCGCAGAGAATGTGAGATTGGAGACGGCGAAACCGAGAATCGCGGGACGCTCGAACGGCACCTCGATCTCGGCGAAGCCCTCTGCCCCGACCTGTGCGCCGGTGCGGAGATCAAAGAGCGGCCGGCGCTCGTCGTATGCGAAGCTCACGCGCACCGCATCGCGCCGCGCGGGCAAGGCGTGGGCCGTGACATCATCGCTGACCTGTCCCTGCTGCCGCTGTTCCAGCGCAAAGAACCGCGCGGCCCCATCGCGAAACCGGTAGATGCAGACGCCGCTGCCGGGCGTGGCGATACGGACGGCGGGCGGAGGCAGGGCGGCGACGAGTTGCTCGACCGTCTGCGTGCTCGCGGTGAAGAGCGGCTGCGCGCGCGGCGTGCCGTTAGCGTTGAAGACGCCCGGCTCGCCGGTATAGAACAGGCGGTTGCCGGGTTTCCGCGCGAACCCGCGCAGGGCGCGCGCTTCGCGGTCGGAGAGCGCAAAGGCGTCAGGCAGCAGGCAGGTGTGAAACCCTTCCTTTTCAAGCTTGCCGGCTTCGACCTCCTCGTAGGAGACGAAATGCGGTGACCAGCCGGCCTCGCGCAGCGCCCGCAACAGGTCGGTGCGCAGCGCGGCATGGCGGTTGTAGTGCGCTTCGTAACTCGAGAACCGCCGTGGCCAGGTCGCGCCGTCCTCAAAGGATTCAAACAGCCAGGCGAGCTGTATCGAGGCTTGGGAATAATGGATGGCGACCGGGTCGTGCAGCCGTTCGGCCTGCAGCAGCCGGCGCGCCAGAGGCGTGTGCATCTCGCGCACAGCCGGTGCCAGCGCGCGCCCTTTGGCGCTGAGCCTCAGCGCAGGGCCTTCGCCCTCGAGCAGATCCTCGCTCCACCAGAGTATCGCGCCGCAGTCGCCCTCAAGCAGCAGGTGCCAGAGCCGGCGCGAGACCGCCGCCGGATCACTTTCGCCGTATGTGGCGAACAGCGGCTTGCCGCGCATGAACGAGCCGAAGATCGCGCGCGCGGCGGTGATGTCATAGGGCTCCACCCAATCCAGCACGCGAGATAATTTCCAGAGATCATACCCGCCCCAGGCGCTGGGCATCTGGGTGCCTTCGATGCCGACCGGCGTGGCGGGGTCTGCCTCGCGCGCGCCGTCGCGCAGGTCGGCCAAGGTCTCGGCAAGCGTGTCGTCCATGAAGGTGCGGAAGTCGCACCAAGGCGCGAGGTGCCAGCGCTCGGGTTCCGCGCGTACGCGCTGCGGCGTGTAGCGCATGGCGCGCAGCGCGGCCCAGTCCGGCTGCCGGCCGAGGGCCTCGACGCGGCCGGCCAGACGCGCCTTGATCTCGTCGGTCGAGAAGGGGCGCACCGCCTCCCATGTGTTGAACCGCGTCAGCCAGGCCGCGTTCAGGGCGTCCAGCGAGGGGTAGTGCCGCCGCAGACGCAGCCGCAGGGCGGCGAGACTGGCCGGCGCGAAATCGTAATCGAACGGATTGGCAGAGACCGTGACGGAAAGTTCGTCGCGGATGTCGTACAGCAGCGGATTCCACGGTGCGTGGCGCTCGGCGGCGCGGCGCATGTCGGCGCGGGCACGGGCGCGCCAGGCCGGATCTGACAGACACACGTCACGCGTGAACGCATCGGGGCTGCGCGTCTTCATCCACTGCGTGATGAATGCGCTCCAGTCGGTAACGGACGACCGGAATTTCAAGCAGAGTCCGGGGCTGACGATGTTCTCCACGTAGTAATCGAGGTCCAGCGCGCGCCACGGCCCAGGGTCGCCCGCCGGACCGGTCATCAGCGCGGTCACGCCCAGTTCGCGGCAGGCCCGGGCGAGTTCTTGAGTGCTGCCGCGGTTGCGCGCCACCGTGTCGCCGCACCACAGGATCACCCGGTACCCGCCGTCGGCGGGGCGCGCATGCGCCGGATACGCCGACAGGGCGGGCCAGAGCAGGACGAGTAACACTGTTATATGCCGAATCGTCAGATGACGCATGCCCCCTCCTCCACCGCGCGGCACCTCATGTCACCGCTGAGAACCGTTGTTAGAAACAAAGGCCATGATACCTGATTGATGCGTTCAACGACACCTCTTGATACCCCTCGATGATGCGTTTTGTTGCCCGGCGTTGACGGTAAGCGACTAAAAGCTTTATGCTGAGACCGCTTTTTATTGCCCTTGCCGACCGGCAAGGCAAGAAGAGGAGACACCCATGAACAGGCCCCTGCAACGCCGTGAATTCCTCAGTTCCGCCTTCTCGGCGGGCGCGCTGGTCGCCACATCCCATCTGCCGTCGTTGGCGGATGACCCCGCGCAGTTCCCGAAGCGCGGGAAGTTTGAGCGCCTCGCGCTCGCCTATGTTCACATCGACGCGGGCGCGACCCGGCCGTTCTCGATCCTCCACATTTCCGACACGCACTTCACGGAAGCGTATCCGCACGAGGACGAGAGGAAACAAAAGCTGAAGGCGGCCCGCACGCAGACGTTCGGCGGCCGGCAGGAGGAGGCGCTGCGGGACTCGCTCGCGTGGGCCAAGGACAACGTGGATTTCGTTCTTCACACCGGCGACCTGATCGACTGGCTGAGCGAGGCGAATCTCGATCTCGTCAAGCAGTCCTTCGGCGGCGGGATGCTGGGTGCCTTGGGTAACCACGAGTTCTCGCGCTACATGTGGCTGGAGCCGAGCGAGAACACGGAAGCATACAAGGCGCTCAGCGCGGAGCTGCTCGCCAAGGTGTTTCCCTTCGATCTGCGCCTGCATGCGCGGGAGGTGAACGGCGTCAACTTCGTGACGCTCGACTCCGTCTACGGCTACGTCTGCCCCGACCAGGTGGAGCGCTTCCGGGCCGAGGTGAAGAAGGGGCTGCCGATTATCCTCTGCATGCATGTGCCGTTTTATACGGACGGCCTCTGGCGCGCGTGCCGAAAGTTCTGGGCCCGTCCCGGGAAGAAGTTCGAATCCGCCGTCATTCCCGACGCCAGCGGCGACTTCAAGACACAGCAGACCGACCCGACCACGCGCGACTTCATCGCGTATCTCAAGAACGAGCCACTGCTGAAAGGCATTCTCGCCGGCCATCTCCACATCACGGTGCAGGACCGCTTCTCCCCGACCGCGATGCAGTACGTCGTCGGCGGCAACTTCCTGTTCCACGGACAGGAAGTCACGTTTGCCTGATTACGGTTTGACCTCTTTGATCACGGTTGTGGCGGCTTTTAGGATGCCGGCCACATTCGCCAGATCGGAGGGGATGATCATGGTGTTGTTGGCCTTGGCGAGCTTGCCGAATTCGTTCAGATACTGCTGCGCGAGCTGCATATTGACCGCGTTCATGCCGCCCTGATCGTTGATCGCCGAGGCGACTTGGCGGATGCCGCTGGCCTGCGCCTCGGCCACCAGCAGGATCTCCTGTGCGCGGCCGCCCGCCTCGTTGATGCGTTTCATTTTTTCGCCTTCGGAGATCGCGATCGCCTGCTGCTTCTCACCTTCGGCGCGGTTGATCTTGGCCTGGCGGTCGCCCTCGGACTCGGCGATCAGCGCGCGTTTCTCGCGCTCGGCGCGCATCTGCTTCTCCATCGCGTCGCGGATGGTCTGCGGCGGTGTGATGTTTTTGATCTCGTAGCGCGTGACCTTGATGCCCCAGGGATCGGAGGCCTTGTCCACCGCTTCGACGATCGCGCCGTTGATGTGCATGCGCTCCTCGAAACTCTTGTCCAGTTCGAGCTTGCCCATCTCCGAGCGCATGGTGGTTTGCGCGAGCTGCGTGGTGGCGAAGAGATAGTTGGCGATACCGTAGGAGGCCTTGGCAGGATCCATTACCTGCAGGTAGAGGATGCCGTCGACCTCGACGGTGATGTTGTCGCGCGTGATGCACTGCTGCGGCGGCACGTCGATCGCCTGCTCTTTGAGCGAGTGTTTGTAGGAGACGCGGTCGATGATCGGCATCAGCAGATGGAGGCCCGCGTCGAGCGTGCAGTGGTATTTTCCCAGCCGCTCCACGATAAACGCCTGCTTCTGCGGCACGATGCGCACGCACTTCCAGATGGTGTAGACCACCACGAACGAGATCAAATACACGATGAATTGGGGTTGCATGACTCTTTCCTTTTTTTCGGGATGTCAGACCGGTCTGACCCGTCAGACAAGTCTGACATCTTGGTGAAAATTAAACCGCTTCCACCCGGAGCGTCAGATTCTTTTTGCCGGTCACCCGGACCGACTCGCCGGCGGCGAACTCGCGCTCGGCCTCGGCATTCCACGTCGTGCCGCCCAGTTCCACCCGTCCCGGTCTGTCAGGGGCGATGGCCTGTGTCACCACCGCCAGCTTGCCTGTATAAGCATCCTCGGGATTGTCTGAGACCTCGCGTGTTCCGCTGAAGACCGACTTGAGGCTTTTGCGCAACAGCGCAATGTAGAGCACTGACAGCACGGAAAACAGAATCCATTGCCAGCTTTGCGCGAGCGCAGGCGCGAGCCACACGATCAAGGCCAGCGTCAGCGCGGCCAGCCCGAAGAAAAGCGAAACCAATCCCGGCGTCATGACCTCGATAAGGATCAGCGCCACGCCGGCATACAGCCAATAAACAGCCGTCATTTGCATCCGGTCACCTCCTCCAACGCAGATTCACAGGATCACCTTTTTAATTAAATCAGGTCTCCCACCGCTTGGCAAGGATGTATTCCGCGCGTAATCGGCTAGTGGCAGGGATACGCGAGTCGAATGCGTGTTTGATGCGAAGCACAGTCGGGCGAGGGCGGCGGCGGGGAGACGGACGATGGGCTGCGACCGGTTTGTGGAGTGCGGGAGCTTGCT
>JAGOBZ010000144.1 GCA_017999015.1 Kiritimatiellia bacterium | reverse complement strand
GTGGTCGGCGAGCCCGGGGCCGAGCATGCCGTGTCCATGACGCCCGTTGAGGGCGGATTCTGGCGGGGCATCGTCCCGCTTGCGGGCCGGGACCCCACCAATCTCTGCTTCTACGTGTGCGGCGAGAGCCGGTATGACGCGGTCTCCGATACGTTCTTGCCCGATCCGGTGTATTGGGGCGACGCTTCGCAGACGGTGCCGCTGACGCTGCCGGTGACGGGCGTGTGCGGCAGCGGCGGCGTGCCGCCGGAACACCGGATCCGCGTCTCAACGGCCGGCAGCGGGTGTGTCCACGTTCTATTTGACGACCTGACCGGCGCGTATCGGGTGACGCGCGCGGAGTATCAGAATTTCAACGGGTGGGCGGCGCCGCCGGATGTTTTCACGGACAGCAACGGCCAGGTGGGCAAGCAGAAGATCACGCAATCCTTTGACGGTTGGACGACGAATGTGACGCAGCGCGTGACGGAGTATTTCGCCGGGTATCCGGCCGAGACGAATGTCTTTGCAGCCTCTCCCTCCGTGACTTTCAACGGCTGGGTGCGCGGAAGTTCCGCCTATGCGGTGGACCGGCTGCCTGCCGAAGCGGACAACACGCCGGATCCCGCCGATCCGAAGTTCCGCAATGTGGCAGTCATGTTAATGGGAGGTAAAGCCGGACTCGGCCTCGGTTATATCCACAATCGTGAAGGCTACACCCTGCCGGACGGCATCGACAGGATTTCCTTCAAGTGCAGATTGGGTCAGGTGGCCTCGCCGCGTGAAGCGGTCTACTATACGCAAGGGTTCCTCATGCAGAACTATCTGGTCCGCGCCAGTGTCGGGGCGGATGCAGGCATGTCTTCGCAGGAGCCTTCACTCTCGGTGCTCGGGTACTACCTGGATTACGACAATTTTTACGAATACCGGATGACGCAGGTTCCTGATACCGCCAATTTGAATCGTGACAAACGAATCCTGCATGAACTTTACAAGTGGCGGGGTGGAGTGCCTTATCGGTTGACGTCCTCGACCCGTAACGAGGATTTAACCATTCTGACGCGCACCACGGTGGAATTGCGGATGTTTACGTCAGGCAGCACAACCACGCTCCGCTGCAAGTTCGGCAGTACAGACAATGTTTTGCAGGCTACCGATTCAGGCTCGACGGGCGGAGCGGCGCTCACGCGCGGCACCTGCGGCTTCATGTCGGCGGAGTGCCGGTCCGGGTTTTCAGGAGTATTTTCACAAGCGACGGCGGCCGGTGCCGTCGCGACCGGGGCATCCACGCCGTTGTTGCTCTCGAATACGGTCGCCTCGGACATTCAGAACTGGTCGTATGCGCCGGCGGGGCGGTGGGAGGTGCGTACGGATTACACCGTCAAAGGCATTTACACGGTGATTCCCACGCAGAAACTCGGCGTGTTTTTGCAGCCGACAGAGTTCGGTACGGATGAATCTCCTCATGCGCCGGGGACCTTGGCATGGACGCTTTTTGAGGAAGTGACGCTCTCCGGGTTCGGATATCAGAATTATGACGTCCCGGTCTCCTCGTGGCGGTCACACTTTGTGATGCTGCAGCCGATCGGCCGTACGGATGGCCAAAACATCGATGTGGCTGTTGACGAACTCCAACTCACAAACTGGCGGGGTCGGACGGGGTCGGATCTCAGCCCCGGCGAAGATGAACAGATGAATCTGCCTGCGGCAACTGAATGGGTGGCCACCGAGGCATGGGTGTCAGACGGGCGCGTGGATCTCGATCACCGGCGGGGCGGACGAGAGGTGGATGCCCTGGGTGCTGAGGGGGCTTGGCTGGATCAGTCGGTGCGCTCGCCCTGCATGATGACAGGCGCGGGGATGCTGGAATTCGATTATCAGGTGCTGCGCGCACCGGCCCGGCTGACGGTGCAGTACGCCCCGGCGGAGACGCCTGACGCGTGGCAGGAGGTGAGTTCCTGGGTGGTCACCGAAGCGATGACCGTCTTCAGTCACGCCTCCGTTTTCCTGGGGACCAACAATGCTGGATATTTGCGTGTCCTGAATGAACGTGACGATGCATGCGTCGATGCGCGCGTGCTGATCGACCACGCCGTGGCATGGGACGAGCCGCCGGTTGATGATACGGCGTGGCGCGCGTATAACGCCAAAATCAGCGATTCGGACGCGCTGCGGGTGATGCTGGATGAGAGCAAGGCCTGTTTCCTCAATAACAGCCAGACGGCGGAGACCGATCCGGTCCAGGATCGTGACCTGCCGTTCCTGCAATCGCCGGCGCTCGCCTTCCCATTCGGCTCGCTCACGTTCATGGCCCGTGCCTATGACGCGGGAATGCCGGCGACAATCGCCGTCTATGCGTCGACCAACGGTTGCGCAGCCCCTGCCGAACACTGGTTCAAAGCGCATGAGTTTTCGGGCATTTCACACGTCCTTTATCAAACATATCGGTTTGCACCGTCGCTGCCGGCGCAGTTTGACGCGATCCGGTTGGTGGTGGCGACGGATGGCTCGTCGGGGCGGGCCTGTGTGGATGATGTGGCGGTCTGCGAGCCCGATGCCGTCGCGGTCGCCCCCTGTTTGATCGTGCAGGGGCCTGCCTCGCCGATCTCCGAACGTGCGGCGCTGGACGGGGACGGGCAGGTGACTGTCAGGCTGTCGGAACCTTATCCGGAAGCGGTGGAGGTCCGTCTGGACGTTTCGCCCGGTGCCAGTGCGGCGAACGGGTGTCTGAGCCTGACGGCGACCAACCTCGTTTTTGAGGCGGGCTCAGTGGAGCAGCATGTCGCGATCAATGCCGTGAAAGACGGCACGGCGCTCTCTGGAGCAGGCGGGTTCACGGTCACGCCGGTCATGGTGTCGCCGGCTGCCGCACAGCTTTATTATTCAGCGTCCTTCCCGGCCGTCGTCAGGGTTCTGAACAATGCCCCCTTGATCGTGACACCGATAGACAGTGGCTTGCAGGAACCGGCAATGACCATTCCATGCGGACAGCCGTTTAACTTTTATTGGGATGTGCATGATGTGTCAGCGGATAGCAGCGCCGATGTGGGGAACGGAATGATGATCACCTGGAACTTCGGCGATGGCTCGCCGTCAGTGGTTTGGGGCGCGAGCGGCATGATCTCGCATGTGTTTGCCAGTGCGGGAGACTGGGTAGTCAGAATGACGGCATGCGACAAAGACGGTGATGCTGATGACGTTTACTTCATGGTCAGAGTTCTTGAACCTGCGACACTATTGACTCCTGTGCCGATTCCTTATGCATGGCTGAACCTTTATCCCTCGGCGTTGGCAGCAGCGGGCGGCGATTACGAGTCGGCTGCACAGGATGACACGGACAGTGACGGCCAAGCGACTTGGCAAGAGTACGTGGCCGGCTCTGATCCGACGAATTTTTATTCCGTCTTCCGAGCCGGTATCGTCGTCAGCAATGGGATAGGGTGGATCACGTGGGCACCGGATCTCGGCCCGTTTGCAAGGCGTTATACGGTCGAAGGCAAGACGAACCTTACGGATGAGGTCTGGTCCGAAAGAAAGTCCGGCATGCGTTTCTTTAAGGTCAAGGTGTCGTTGCCCGATTAGATCTCCGCTGGTAATGCGCTTGATGCCCCGTATCGAATCACGTATAGTGTGTTTCATCTGCGGTGGAGGAGCGTGGCTCTGACCCAAGGAAGAAGGAAAGTGCCGATGGGCCGTTGTTCATGCGCGCGCAGCGCACTGATGACTGTTGTGCACGCCTTGCCGCCGCAGGCAACGAAGGAGCGTGCCATGTCGAAGACAGCCACAACACCCAGCCCGAGCATTCGTAGCTTCGCCAATGCGGCCGATTATCGAAAGCGGTTCGTGATCCGCGAACAGATCGACAAGTATCTGCCGGGCGGCAAGCATTTCATTGACGATTCAGATATCACGAACAAACTGGCGACCGCTGCCGCCATGCCCGCGAACGACGCGGTGCGCGTGCGCGACATCCTGGCCAAATCCCGCGCCATAGAAACGCTGCTGCCGGAGGAGACTGCGGCCCTGATTCAGGTCACCGATCCCGAGCTGCTGCAGGAGATGGAGGAGACGGCGCTGGCGGTCAAGCTCTCGGTGTACGACAACCGGATCGTGATGTTCGCGCCGCTTTACATGAGCAATCTGTGCGTGAACCGCTGCGCCTACTGCGGGTTCCGCTGCGGCAACGAAGATCAGAAGCGCCGCATGCTCGACATGGGCGAGGTGCGTCAGGAGATCGATGTGCTGGCCGGTAAGATCGGCCACAAGCGTTTGATCGCGGTCTATGGCGAACATCCCGACACGTCGACCGACTATTTCGCAGAGACCATTCGGACCATTTACGGCCATCAGGTCAAATCGCCGAAAGGCACGCCGGTCGGCATCCGGCGCGTGAATGTCAATGCGGCACCGCTGCCGGTCGAGGACCTGCGCGTGCTCAAGCAGGTCGGCATCGGCACCTATCAGGTGTTTCAAGAGACCTACCATCGCGCGACGTACGCGCGGCTGCATCCGGCTGACACGGTCAAGGGCGACTATGACTGGCGCACGACCGGTTTTCACCGCTGCATGGAGGCGGGCGTCGATGACGTGGGCATGGGGGTGCTGTACGGGCTCTATGACTGGAAGTTCGAGCTGCTGGCCTCGCTCTACCACGCGCGCGATCTGGAGCGCCAGTTCGGCATCGGGCCGCACACGATCTCCTTCCCGCGCCTGGAACCGGCGAGCGGAACCGATCTGCCGACCACCTCGCCGTATCTCGTGGATGACGCCACCTTCCGCCGTATCCTGATCGTCACGCGGCTCTCCGTGCCGTACACCGGCATGATCGTGACCTGCCGCGAGCGTCCGGAATCGCGCGACGCGTTTGTGCGCTGCGGCATCACGCAGATGGACGCGAGCAGCAACATCGCGATCAAGGGGTACAGTGATTTCGCGAGCGAGACGCATCAGGAAAAAGACCGCCAGCAGTTTGTGCTTTCCGACACGCGTACGCTGGAAGAGCTGATCGCGCATCTGGCACGCGAGGGCATCATCACGTCGTTCTGCACGGCGGGGTACCGCTGCGGCCGCACTGGCGGCTGCATCATGGACGCGCTCAAGACCGGCAAAGAGGGCAAATTCTGCAAGATCAACGCGGTGCTGACGTTCCGCGAGTGGCTGGATGATTTCGCCAGTGCCGCGACGCGCGCGCTCTGCGACCCGGTACTTAACCGGGAACTGGCGGCGATCAAGGCGACGCTGCCCCTGTTCTATCCCACGGTCAAGGAGCACTACGACCGCATCTGCGCGGGCGAGCGCGACCTCTTCTTCTAGGGCACCATGCTGCTGCTTTTCATCAAAATGCTGCCACTGGTGTTGATGACACTGGCGGGCTACGTTCTCAATAAACTCCGGGTGATTGACGTAGCGTTCAACCGCCAGTTGTCGCTGGTGCTGTTGAATGTGTTTTATCCGTGCCTGATCATCAGTTCCATCGTGCGTTCTTTCACATGGACGTCGCTGCTGCAGAATTGGATGATGCCGGCTGGCGCGGTATTCATTTTGGTGACGGGTTGGCTGGTCGGATATGCCACGCTACCGCTGCTGCGGCGGCACACGGAAGGCACGCGGCGCTGCTATCACTTCATCTGCCTGATGAACAACTATTCGTTCCTGCCGATGCTGGTGGCGGCGTCGCTGTGGGGCGAGATGGCTGTGGCGCTGGTAATCTTTTCCGGGCTGGGGTCGGAACTGTGCGTGTGGACCTTGGGGGTCAAAGCGTTGACCGGACAGAAGCTGGACCGGCGTTTTCTGCGCAATCTGGTCAGCGTGCCGATGCTGGCGCTGGTGGTGTCGATCATGATTCTGGCGCTGCGCTCGCAGATGGCGGTGCACGGCCTGCTGCCGGCGGAGGGATCGGTTGGTCAGGCTTTTCTCGACACGGTGCTCGACACCTGCCGGCTGGCGGGCGGAGCGACGATCCCGGCTTCGGCCCTGATTTGCGGGGCACGCATCGCGATGCTGCACCCCAACCGCATCCTGTCGCCGCTGATGGCCGGCACCTGCCTGTTGCGCCTGGCGGTCATCCCGGCCGTGTGTGTCGCCGGACTGCTGGCGTTGCCGATGCCTGCCGACGTGCGGCGGGTGCTGATCCTGATCGCGGTGCAGCCGGCGGCGATGGCCAGCGTGACGTTGGCCGAAGCGTTCAACGGAGATGCCGAGTTTTCCGCCGCAGCGATTCTGGCGACGCACGTGCTCTGTCTCATCACGATCCCGCTCTGGCTGGCCGCCGTGCTGGGCGGGAGCTGATCCGCTGTTTGGGCTTGTCGCCGGGAAGGACGGATTGCTATCTTACCGCTCGTTCAAACGACACCCGGTGCCGCAGAGCGGCGAAAGGAAAAGCGCAGCATGCAACCCTTTGAAGGTCAAACAGCGATTGTCACCGGGGCCAGTTCCGGCATCGGGCGGGCTGTTGCGCTGACGCTTGCGCGTCAGGGCGCGGCCGTCGCGCTGCATGCGCGGCGCGACGCGGCCTTGCAGGCGGTGGCCGACGAGATCCGGCGGGGTGGGGGACGAGCCTTGGCGGTGGCGGGCGACGCCGGACAGGCCGATGCGCTCGACACGTTGCTGGATGCGGTGTTGGCTTGGCGAGAGGGCGGCTGCGCTTACACGATTGTGGTGGCCAATGCAGGGCGCGGACTGGCGGGCGGCATCACCACCAGTGACGCATCGCAGTGGCAGGAGCTGTATCAGACAAACGTGATGGGAACGGCGCATCTGCTACGCCAGACGGGGCGGTATTTGTCGCAACGGGGCGGCGGCGACATTGTTGTGATCAGTTCCGTCGTGGGGCGGAACATTTCGCCGTTCAGCGGTTTTTACGGGTCGAGCAAGTTCGCGGTCTCGGCGCTGGCCGAGGCGTTGCGGCGCGAGGTATGCGCCGCCGGAGTGCGTGTCTCGACCGTTCTGCCCGGCATTGTGGAGAGCGGGTTTCAGCAGGTGGCGGGGTACACCCGCGAGAATTTCGGCAAGACGGTGGAAACCTACGGCAGAGTGCTGGAGCCGCAGGACATCGCCAATGGCGTGGCCTGGCTACTTTCGCAGCCGCCGCACGTCCATGTCAGCGAGATCATGATCCGGCCGACAGGGCAGAACTATCCGTAACGGCCGGCGTGGCCGGCGGGTTGAAAGGATGAACGATATGTCCGAAGTGCGGGGTCGGGCGGCGTGCCGGCGTGTCTGGCATGCAGCTTTCGTGGCGCTACATCTGTTGATCGCGGCCGGCGCGGTGGGTGCCTTTGTCTTCTATGCGCGGCGGGCCGCCGCCGACGGGGCTGCCCAGCGGTCGCCGAATGCGCGCGTCTATGCCTGCGCGACCGGCGAATGGGGGCGCGTCTCATGGCATTACATCCATATCGAGGCGCCGGACTGGATTGTGGCGGACACGCTCCTGCCGCATTCGCAGCCGAGTTGGTGCTTCCCGGGCGCGACGCTGGAGCCCTTGCGCGCGTTTCTGCTGAATGCCGGCGCCGATCCGGCTGCGGTGGCGAGGTGGCTGCAGGACCGGCGGGCGATCCTGCAGGGGCCGGAGTCGATCATCCTGTTTCCCAGCGTGGCGGATGTCGAAGCGCTGGGCTCTGCAGTGAGGGTCGCCATCTATCGCGAGCTGGCCAAGTCGCCGCTGAATGAGTATCACGCGAATCCGATCTACATTCTGGATTCTGACATCGACGACTGGATCGGTCTACGC
>JAGOBZ010000143.1 GCA_017999015.1 Kiritimatiellia bacterium | reverse complement strand
TCGCGTGAGACAGGAGCGCGATCGTGAAAGTTGAAAGGCTCTCACCGAGTTGGCCCGCCCGTCCTGTCTCGCCGAACACCGTGCGCAGGCTCTCGGCCACTGTGTCGGGCGGCGGCGCATCGTCGGGGCCGGGCTCCCACCAACGGTCGGCCCGCGGCCAGATGCGGTCCGGGTCGCCCCAGTGCCACGTCTGAGCGCCGTGCGTCCGGTAAAAGACGTGGTAGTCCTTGACCAGTTGATCCAGGACCGACAACAGTTTCTTGGTCTCGCGCCCGTGCTGGGACATGCGGAAATCGCTGAGGAACGCCTCCTGCCGGCTCTCCCCGCGCGAGGATCGCGGATCGAAGAGACGGGTCAGAATCGACAGGCGAGCGGCCGCGGCTTCACCGCCGTCATTATCCATGGGCTGTGTCTCGGGCGGCACCCCCAGTTCCAACGGGAACGCGCGCACGACGCCGAGAATGAAGCTGTCGAGCGTGCCGATCCGCAGGCGGTGGCCGTGGTCGAGCAGGCTTCGCAGCAGGCGCAGATAGTCATCCTCCCGGGACGGCGCGGCCAGCCCTTCCTTTGCAATCATTGCCGCGGTTTGGGCGCGCTTGACATCATCCGTCACGGCCGCGCAAAGATGCTCGACGATCTTGTCAAAAATCTCGCCCGCCGCCTTGCGGGAGAAGGTGAGGGCGCAGATGCGGTCCGGGGACACACCGGCGGCCATCAGGCCGATGTAGCGGTGGGCCAGACGGAAGGTTTTGCCGGTTCCGGCCGAAGCGGAGATGGAACGGTTTTGAACGGGGTTCACGGATCGGCCCTCCAGGGGTTTGGGGGCGGCTCGATGGTTTTCGCGGCATCGCCGAGCAGTACGCCTCTGAAGTCGCCCTCAAACCGGGGGCGTCCCGCCTGCTGGAACTCGCCCGCCTTGACGCTCTCGACAACGGCGTGGGCGCAGACCATGGCGGAGGCATGCAGCGCATCCGTGTAAGCGTCCCACAGGTTGAACGCGATGTCCCCCAATGCGCTCGGCAGCGAGATGTAGCCGAGCCGGATCTCGCCTTCGCACGCTGTCTTCACAAACTCGCGGTAGAGCGGCAATTGCAGGTCGGCCCAACGTTTGTCGTTTTTACTGTTTGGGACAAGTCCCTTGGGTATCCGGGCCGCCTCTAAAAACTCGTTGTCGCCGAAGGACGGACTCATGTGCGCCTCCGCCGGCCTCTTCGCCGTGTCCGTAGTCTTGTAGTCGAGCACACAGTAAACGGCTCGCCCGTCTTCAATCTTTCTGTCAATGCGGTCGATCCGGCCGCGGATGGTGACGCCGTCGATCACGATGCGCCGGCCTTTCTTGTCTTCGTGCTCGACGATCTCCCAGCCGTCAGCGTGCCACGCGACTTGTTTTTGCGCGAACGCCTTGAGCCGCTGCGCGGCACTGTGAACGGCCAGTTCGACGCCAAGCCAGGGTCGTGCGCCATAGCGCGCGTGTGCCAGCGCCCGCAGCCTCCCGTCCAGCCAGCGCCCCAGCCGGTCCGCATCGGCGCACGCCCACAGGTCGCGGTCTGCCGCCATTTCGTCGAGGACGGCGTGGACCAGGATACCGAAGGCCAGGGCGTCCGGTTCGCGCTCGCGATCGCTCTGCGCCTCCATGTCGAGCACGTGCTTCAAATAGAACAGAAGCGGACTTTCCAGGTAGTCGCGGAACAGCGTCGGGCTCAATGCCTGCCGCCGCTTCTGGTTGAGGCAGTCGGAAGGCACGAGCCCCGGGTCGAGTTTGAAACCGACCGTGAAGGCCGATGCTGAGCCCGGAGGCGGCGTCTCCCGGAAAAGTTTTTTCGCGCGCGCCACCAGTTCGCTGTCGGGACACCGGAAGAGCAGGCGCGAGGGGCGCAGCGGATCGCCGGCGGTGGAGGTCTTGCCGACGATCAGGATGATGCGTCCCCCGCTGCGGCGCTGCGCGAGCAGGGCCGCCAGCACGTATGCGTCGCGCGCCACGCGCAGGCGGTCGTCGCGCAGTCCGAGACGGGTCCGCAGCGCGTCCGGAAGGAAGAGGTCACCCACGTGGCCGTCGGGCACGAAGCCTTCGTTCATGCCGGCCACAAAGAGCAGCGGCGCCGGGTTCCACGCCAGTTCCAGCCACCCTTCGAGGTCGAGCGGTTCGCCCTGGCGCTCGGGCTTGATGCTGCTCTCGCGCAACCGGGCGAGCAAGATATCGGCACCCTCCCTGCCGTCCTGTCCGTCGGATCCGGCTGCCTCCCATTCGCGCAGGCAGTCGTCAAAGACAGTGACGGCCTGCTGGAAGGCCGCGTCGGTCCGACTGGCGGATTCGAGCAGGCGTGTCTTGTAAATCTGTTGCAGCACCTCGCGCAGTGCTGTGGCAAGATCGTCCTGCAACAGCCGCGCTCTCCACGCCCGCACCTGCGCCACGGCGGCCAGCGGCACAGCGGGCGGTCTGTGATCAGGGTCTGCGGCTTCCCGATCGCGAAGGTCGTCCAGCGTGACCGGCAGGTACTCCGCCTGAAACGCGTCAAGTTCACGCAATGCGCCGGCGCCGTTGCCGAGCGCGCTCAGGACGTCCGGGTGGCGAAAGAGGGCGGCGACCTCGGCATAGCCGTCGGAATCGCGCAGGGCGAGCAGCGCATGAACAAGCCGGGCAAGCGGGGTTTGCGAGAAGGGCTGGTTCTGGGGATCGAAAGCGGGCAACCCGAGGTCCGCCAGCGCGCGCTGCAGCGGCGCGACGGTTTCGCGGTCGGGGACGCCGATGGCAAGTTGCGGCCGTGACGCGGCGGGGCGGGGCTGCGTCTTCAGGGCCTCCGCGACCGCCCGGGCGATGCGCCCGGCCTGGTCGGCGGGCGTGGCTTCCAGCCACAGATCCTCATCGTTCAACGCGATGTGCCGGTTGGCCCATGAGTCCGGCACAGGACGTCCCCAACGGTCGAAAGCCGCAGCCTCGCTTTCGGGGGCCGCCACGAGGAGGTCCACCGCGACCCCGGCATCCGCCCAACGCGCCAGCAGCTTTTCGAGCAGCCGGGGAGGATCCGGTACGGCGGCTACGACGATGCGCGCGACTTCCGCCGGCCGCGCGCCGTCACGCACATGGTCGAGCTTTGCGGCGACTGCGTCTTGCACGCCCCGAGCCGCCAACTGGTGCAGATAACGGCTTTCGAGCGTCTTCATGTCAGTCCATCGGTCGGCCTCTTCGATCTCATCACCCCGGTCCGCAACGTCCGCCAGCGTAAGGTCGCCGTCCGCCAGTTCCTGCCGCAGGCGCTGAAGCTGGCGGGCGATCTGCATCGCCCACGCAGTCGTGGCGGGCCGCTTGTCGCCGGCGCCGAGAAAGGCGCGGAACTCGTCCGCCCGGGCCGCTTTGAGCACGGCCGTCCAGGCGAGCAGACTCTGAAAACCCGATGCTACGCCGGCCTGTTGCGGCGGAGACAGCAGAACCGGCGGCGTGACGATTTCAGGCCCGATGCAGGCGACGCCCCGCGCGTCCGCGGCCAGCGGCAGCGCGGCGCGCAGCCGCCAGCTCGATTGGCGTGTAGGCACGACCACGACAGTGCGCCGCATATCCAGCAGGACACCGTCTGCCTGCGCCAGCAAAAAGGCCGGCACGGTTTCGTAAAGCGGCCGATCCCAGCCGATAAATGTCCGTGTTACAGGCATGATGTTGTCCTCATGAGGGCTAATCCCGACGCGGCCGAAATGCTCTTCCAGTATTTCTCTACTCTGGCAATCCTGGCCGCGCGGCTTCGTCGAGAAAGGCGCGCAGGTTCGCGGTCGGCACGCCCGGCGGCAGGCCCCCGCCGCAGGAGAATATCACGCGCGTGTCATTGTTCGCCAGCGCCGCCTTCATCGCCGCGACATGCTCTCGCACCCGCTCTGGCGTGCCTGACGCGAGGACGTCGCGCGGCGGGATGTTGCCCAGCAGCGCCACCTCAGGTCCTGCCAGCGAACGGATTTCAGCGAAGGTGTGCGCAAAGCCGAAGTTGAAGAGATTCACCCCGGCCGCGCTCAGTTGCGGCGCGCAGCTCAAGCCGTTGGCATCGTTATGGAACAGGCGGATGTCGCTGTCGATGGCCCCGAAGGCCCGCTTGAGATACGGCGTCGCGAACGCGGCCACGTCGTCCGGGCCGATGAACCCCACGATGTCGTCGAGCAGCATCACCCCGCGGATCGTCGGGATCGCCGCAGCCTGCAGCTTGATCCACTCCTCGAGGAACGCCGTGATCGTGTCCAGCATGGCGTGTGTCCCCGCGGGATCGAGCTGCATGGCCATCAGGAACTCGGTGGTGCCCATCAGGAACGAGGCAATGTTCAGCGGCCCGCGCGCCACCGCGAAGCGGATCGCATGGCCCTCGGCCTCGATCGCGGGACGCGCCCGCACCAGCCGGCGCAGCACGAACGGCAGCAGGCCCGCCGTGCGCGGGTCGGGCTTTTCCAGCACCGGTGCCGACTCGCTGCCGTGCGCGATCGGCTCCGCGAAGGGCAATTCGTTCTCGTGCCAGATCAGGCGGGTGCCGAACGCGGACGGTTCGGTGCACATCCCGTATTCCGCCCAGAACCCCGGCAGGAACAGCGCCTCCGGAAAGCAACGGATCGCCTTCAGGTTGGTTTCCAGCCAGACCTGTTCGGAACCGTAATAATCGAGGATCGTCGCTTGGCCGCTCCACCCCGGCAGCCAGGGGCTGTCCGCGATGAAGCCGCACAGCGGCCGGTCGAGCCGCGCCCCGCGCACCACCGCCACCAGCGCTTCCCACTGAAGCTGAGTCATGTGTCGCTCCTTATTGCCCCATGACGCTCACGACAACTTGCCGGAAAGCCGCTCGAACGCCCGGCGCGTGCCGTACGGCGCGCGCTCCGCGCGGGCCAGCATAGCGTTTGCCGCGTCATCGTTCACGAAACGTTCGGCTTTGGGGTCCCATGCCAGTTTGCGTCCCAGCTTCATGCCGATGTGCGCCAGCAGGCAGGCGCTGCACGAGCGGTGTGCGGTCTCGGCCGGCACCAGTGTCTCGGCGCGCGAGCGGATGCAGTCGATCCAGTTCTGATGATGTTGGCCGCGGTGGCGGTAAAGCTTCACGCCGTCCTTGCCGATCTCGCCCTCCAGCAGCTTCGGGTCGCTCGCGTCGAGCGGCTTCAAGATGCGGCCCGGTGAATCCGGATCGGACGAGGTCACCTTCTCCGATCCGCGGCTCACGAAGATCCAGCCCTTCTCGCCGATGAAGCGCACGCCGTTCGGGAACTTGTTCCAGACGCGCATCGGCGTGCCGTCGGCGTAGGTCAGCGTCACATCGTAGTCGCCATGCACGTCCCACAGCCCGCCGGTATGGAAGACGCCTTTGCCTTCGATCGCCACCGGCCCGGTCGCCTCCCAGCCCATCGCCCAGTGCGCGATGTCGAGGTGGTGCGAGCCCCAGCCCGTGATCATGCCCGCGCCGAACTGTTCGCAGCGCAGCCAGCCCGGACGCGAGGTGAGCTTCGGGTCGTCCTGCTTGTGGACGCGGTCTTCGGTGTAAGGCGCCTGCGGCGTGGCGCCCAGCCACATGTCGTAATTCAAGTTCGCCGGCACCGGCATCGCCTCGGTCCGGCCGCCGCCCGGATCGCCGGGCAGGCCGATCTCGATGGCGGTGATCTTGCCGAGGCGGCCGTTGCGCACCAGCTCGCAGGCGCGGTGAAACTGCGACGAGGAGCGCTGCTGCGAGCCGAGCAGAAAGACGCGCCGGTTCTGGCGGACCGCGTCGCTGAAGAGCCGCCCCTCGGCGATGGTCAGCGAGGCGGGCTTTTGCATGTAGACGTCCTTGCCCGCGAACGCCGCTTCCACGGCTGGCTGGCTGTGCCAGTGGTCAGGCGTCGAGATGGACACCGCGTCGATGTCTTTGCGCGCCAGCAGCTCATGATAATCCTGGTGCAGCCCCACTTCGACGGATGTGCCCTTGTTGGCGTAATGCTGATCCAGATACGCTTTGCCCAGCGCCATCCGCCGCGTGTCTAGGTCGGAAACCGCGATAATCCGCACGCCGCCGCATGTCAGGATTCCCGGCACATCCATGCCTTTGGCGATCCGCCCGAAACCGATCTGTCCCACCTGGATCGTCTTGCTCGGTGCCACCTGCCCCAACACCCGCGCCGGGATGATCGACGGAAACGCCGCCGCCCACACCCCCGCCGCCCCGGTTCTTATCATCTCTCTGCGTGTCATGATTTTCTCCTTACGCTTAAAGCGATTCGAAAGGCCAGCCTCTGTCCAACCGCTTACAACAGAAGACATTCAGAATGTAACACAGGCGGGTTCCCTCTTCTATTGCATGATCTTGGTAGTCGAGTGCGTGATCTCGCCAGAGGGATCGCTGACGGCCAACCTGCGGCACCTTGCCCGCGTTGCGCGGACCGCTGTCCGGTTGCAGGCGTCTGTCATTCTTTCCAGAAAGATCCCTCTTGGCTCAGACGCGACTCGAACGTTGTCAGTTGGTGTTTCATGTCGTTGATGATTCCGGGCTGTTCATCTGCACGATTGATGCGTTCGCCGATATCCTGTTCCACTTGAAACAGCAGCGGGTTCTCGCGTGACGCGCTGAAGCCATGCGTTTCCTTTGTCTGCGAAAAAATCCGGGTCAGCATTTTCCATGGGCCCATCCGGACGGCAAAGGGGGTGTTGTCGGCTGCGGCATAAAAAAAGGTGAAGGGCTGGACGGCGCGTCCGGGCTGTTCGGCAGGCATCAGATACGACCGGATGTCGCGCCCGTCAAGGCTCCGGTCGGCGGGCAAGGGCACGCCGGCCAACGCGAACACGGTGGGCAGCACATCCAGGGTGCTGGCAGGTTCCTGCCTGACGGTGTTGGAAGAAATCGTCCCCGGCCAGCAGAAAATTCCCGGCACGCGGAAACCGCCTTCCCAACTGGAACCTTTTCCGTCACGAAAAGGCAGCGCGTAGCCGACATGCATCCGGGCTTCCCCGTACCGGGGATGATGCGCCGTTTCCTGGAAACGGATCCAGGGCCCGTTGTCCGAGGAAAAAATAATCAGGGTGTTCCGGCTGAGGCCGGCAGCCTCCAGAGCTTCCCGAATGCGGCCGACGCCATCGTCGATCTCTTCCATGACATCGCCAAGCAAACCGCGCCGCGACCGGCCGCGGAACCGTTCGCTCGCATGAATGCCCAAGTGCGGCATGTTGAACGCGATGTACGCAAAGAATGGCGTTTCGCGGTTTTTTTTGATGAACGCGATGGCCGCATCGACATATCGGCCGGTTAACGACGCACAGAGCGGGGGATTGAATGGCAGCGCATCGGCCAGACGCGAATACCCGCGTACGGGGGTGTTGCCTTTGGGGTCCGATTCCAGCAGCATAGCCTCAGGGTAATCGTGGGACACATTCGTGCCCAGCCAAACGTCAAAGCCGTGCGCAAGCGGCAAGGCTTGAGGTGTAAACCCGTTCTGTTCATTCGGCGTGCCCAAGTGCCATTTTCCGAAAAGCCCCGTTTTGTATCCGCGCTGCCTCAGCCCTTCCGCCAAGGTCACCTCGTCGGGATGCAGATAACGCCGCGCGTTCGGCCCGATGACCCATGAGCCCAATCCGGAACGAGCGGGATGGCGTCCCGTCATCAGCGCGTAGCGCGAAGCGGAACATGCGGGGGAGGCCACATAAAATTGTGTGAAGGAAACTCCGTCCCGCGCGAGCTTCGAGATTTGCGGCGTTTGAATCGTCGGGTTGCCGGTGTGGGCATAATCGCCATACCCGCTGT
>JAGOBZ010000142.1:1263-7732 GCA_017999015.1 Kiritimatiellia bacterium | reverse complement strand
TCGCGCGCAATTCAAACAAAGGGCTGGAACAGGCCAGTGCGGCCAACTCGATCATCGTGGAGAACGGCAGCACGGGCAATCAGGGTAACTACTACGTTGCAAACTGCCTGATCGATTTCACGCCGACAGCCGGCTACAGCTTGGATAATATCACCACGAGCGACGCGCGCTTCGTCGACTCTGCCAACGGTAACTTCCGCCTGTTGGGCAATTCGCCCGCGATTGACGCCGCCAACCCCGCGATGTACGGTCTTGCCGGTGCGCCTGCGGGGCGTACCGATTTCTACGGCGACCCGCGCGTGCAGGGCACCCGGCTCTACATCGGCGCGATCGAGGGGGCCTACCCCAACGCGGTCGTCACGGCCTCAGCCTCGGGCAGCGGCACCCTCGATCCGGCAGGTTCCTTCCTCTTGCCCACCCTGCCGACCCAGCTCGTCTTCACCGCAACGCCCGGCGCGGGTTCGGCCCTGCGCCACTTCACGGTGAACGGCGCCAAGCAGCCGGACAGCGGCAACACATTGACACTCAACCTGACCCAGCCCGGCGGCTACACTGTCCAAGCGGTCTTTTTGGCGGCGCGCTACGTGGATGCCGCAGCCGGCGACGACGCCAACGACGGTGCGTCACCCGCGACCGCCTGGCGCACGCTCCAGCACGCGGTCGACACCGTGCCGCTCGGCGGCATGGTGCTCGCCGCTCCGGGCGTTTACGCCGAAGGCCGCACGTTCAACGCCCTCCACAGCAACCGCGTCTCCATCACCCGCGACATCGTGCTCAAGTCCAGGGCGGGCGCGGAACAGACCTTCATTGTCGGCGCGAAGGACGACACCCCCTTGGCCGACCCCTACGGACGCGGCACGAATGCCGTCCGCTGTGTCTACATGTCGAAGGGCTCGCTCGAGGGCTTTACCCTCACCGGCGGCGCCTCGAGCGTCTCCGTCAACGATTCTGACACGTTTAACGTTCGCGGCGGAGGCTTGTACGCGGAAGGCCTCCTTCAGGAGGTCTGGGACTGTATCCTTTCCAATAACGTCGCCAGCCGCGGTTCTGCCGCCTGGGGCGGCACCATCCGGCGTTCCCGTATCGCCAATAACCGGACGACCAACTCCGGCAACAGCGTCATCCGAACCGGCTACGTCTATGACTCGCTGATCGTTAACAATATCTCGGGCTGGGTGATGACCTTTAGCGGCGCCCGCGCCATCAACTGCACCATCGCCGACAACACCGGCGGCGGCATCAACGATCAGGCGGTCGCCCTCAACAGCATCATCTACGGAAACGGCGGCATCCAGGTCGGCGGAGGTGCGCTCTGCACCAACTCTCTCACCGGTGGCGGCGTGCGACCCGGCGCGGGAAACATCTCCGCCGACCCGCGCTTTGTCGACGCCCCGGCCGGCGATTACCGGCTTCGCGCGGATTCGCCCTGCGTCAACGCGGGAAGCCTCGCGTTTCTCACCCACAAGGAGGGCGCGGATTATGCGGGCGCACCGCGCGTCCAGGGCGGCGGGGTCAACATGGGTGCCCTGGAAACGGCCGTCAGCGTGGTGACCGCCACCTCCACCAGCGGCGGCACGGTCACCCCCGCCGGCAGCTTTCTCTTCACCGGAGACCTCCATTTCACCGCCACGCCGTGGCCCGGCCGCGCCTTCCGCTACTTCGAGGTCAACGGCGAGCCGGTTCCCGGTTCCGACACCAACCTGACGATCAACGCCGAGGCCTTCAGCGGTGATTCCGCCGTCCTCGTGCGCGCGGTCTTCCAGGACGGGTTCTACGTGGATGCCGCAGCCGGCGACGACACCAACAGCGGGCTTGAATCCGGGCTGCCGCTCAAGACCCTGCAGGCCGCCGCCTCGCGCGCGCTGGACGGCGACACCGTGCGCGTCGCGCCGGGCGCCTACGACGCCGGTTTCGCGGTCGCGGCCGAAGGCGCGCTCACCAACCGGCTGGCCATTACCAACGACATCACGGTCACGGCGCTCGACGGGCCCGAAAACACCTTTATCGTCGGTGCCCGCAGCCTGAACGCGAACGGCTGCGGCTCGGACGCCGTGCGCTGCGTCTACCTGTCGGCCGGCACGCTCCAGGGCTTCACCGTCACCGGCGGCGCCACCGACACCGTGGACGGCGGCTTTGAAAACGATTGCGGCGGCGGCATCTATGCCCTAAACGCCGCGCGCATCATCGACTGCGTCCTCTCGAACAACATCGCCTACAACAAAGGCGGCGGCAGCTCACTCGGCACGCTGCACCGCTGCCGGGTCTCCGACAACGCGGTCCTCGCCCCCGCCGGCTTCGGCGGCGCGGTCCGCGGCAGCACGGTCTATGACTCGCTGATCGTCAACAACGGCGGCCCCTATGCCATCGCCTTCGCCTATCTGCACAATGTGACCGCCTACAATGCCTCGCCGGTCCACAGGTCCTCTGTCTACAATTCGATCTTGATGTTGATCGGCGGCGGAAACAGCTATACCGCCACCGAACCCGACCGCAAGGTCTACAGTTCCTGCCTGTCCGGCACGCTCTCCGCGAACAACGACGGCGGCGGCAATCTGTTCTCCGATCCGCTCTTCTTGAATCCGGCGGCCGGTGATTTCCGCCTCCACCTCGCCTCGCCCTGCATCAACAGGGGGAACATCAGCCACTACAACAACGGACTGGGCTTCGATCTCCTCGGTGCCGTGCGCGTGCAGGGCGCGGGCCTGGACCTAGGCGCCTACGAAGGCGGTCTCGGCGGCGCAAGGATTGTCGCCTCCGTGGAAGGCGGCGGCACCCTCGAACCGCTGGGCGTGACGCTCTATCCCGACCTCCCGGCGCAAGCGGTCTTTACCGCCACGCCCTGGCCGGGCCGCACGCTCACCCACTTCTCGACCAACGGCGTCGCCCTGCCCGCCGGCGGCAACACCCTGCTGCTCACTCTGACCGCCGATCAGGCCCTGAACCTGACCGCGCATTTCGCCGGCACCTTCTACGCGGATGCCGCGCGCCCCGACGACAGCGGCGACGGTCTGAGCTGGGCCACGGCCAAACGCACCCTCCAGGCCGCCGTCGCGGACGCCGTCGACAACGACACCGTGCTCGCCGCACCCGGCCTGTATCAGGAGGGCGCGGCCGTCACGCCCAATGAAAAGACCACCGGCTACCTGATGAACCGCGTGGTGCTCACCAACCTGATCACGCTGCGCTCGCGCGACGGCGCCGCCGTCACCGTCATCCAGGGCGCGTTCGACACCGGCTCCGGCGACCCCTACGGACGCGGTCCGAATGCCGTGCGCTGCGTCTACATGAGCAAGGGCATCCTCCAGGGGTTCACCCTGACCGGCGGCGCGACCGACAGCGTCAACCTCGAGAACGAGAACAACCGCGGCGGCGGCGTCTACGTTCCGGAATTGACCTACACGCCGCAAATCATCGACTGCGTGATCACCAACTGCGCCTCGGTGCGCGGTGGCGGCATCCACGCCGGCACGCTGCGCCGCTGCGTGCTGCGCGACAACTACGCCTCGAACAACAGCTCCGCCATCCGCGGCAGCGTCGCCTACGAATGCCTAGTCAGTCAAAACCGCTTCGAGACTGTGAACGGCAGCGCGTGCGGCTGGGCTTGGCTCTATTCCTGCACCGTTGCGGGTAATGCGCCTGCCCGCTCCGGCGACAACGCCTCGTTCTACAACTGCATCCTGACCGAAGTCACAGCCAGTTGCCGCCATTACGATAGCTGCGTCGTGGGCGGCATGCAATCCCCTGTGACCAATGATGCGAGCTTCGCCGACGCGCCGCTCTTCGTGAATGCTGCAGCCGGCGACTTCCGCCTTGCGGCCGGTTCGCCCTGCATCGACCGCGCGAACCGCGCGTATGTGCCCGAACCGTTCGGCACCGATGTGACCGGCGACCTGCGCATGCAGAACGCGGCCGTCGATCTCGGCGCGCTCGAGCACGACTGGCGCCCGGCCCTGGCCGCCGCGCTCGATGCCGACGGCGTCACGGTGTCCGACCTCACGCCGTTTGTGACCCACGCCGCCCAAACCGCGCATGTCGGCGGCAGCGCCGTGTATCTGGACGGCGCCGCCGCACGGGCCGACAACCAGAGCGCGATCACGATGAGCGCACCCTGGCACATCCCTTACGGACGCAGCGTCACGCTGCGCGGCGAGGTCACCGGCAGCGGCGCTCTCGCGCTCTATGAAGGCGAGTCGCTGATCATGACGTTGACCTCGGGCGACGGCGAGTTCGCCCTGAAACACCTCACCTCTGCGCAGAAGCCCTTTCCGCTGCGCGTCGTCTACACGGTCGGCGCCAGCGATGCCGGCGGCGCGCTGCTCGATGCGTTCGAGGGTTCCACCGGCATGCTCTTCATGCTGAAATGACGCTCAATATCGGCGCGCATGACCGGCATTTGAAAGCCGCGCTTCGGCGCGTCTTTCAAATGAAGGCGTACAGGCCTATTTGTAGAAGGGTCTGTCTCACCGGGAGTCCATCCGCATTCAATAACCGCACAAGGGATAAAATACTATTCGTTCAATTCACAAAATTGCTAAGGCACATTGACAGCATAGCGTTATGATGTTATTGTGCGGTCAGAAATGAGGTAAAGAATGACGACACTGACCAAACGAGCGACCATTTATCTGGAGCCGGCGCTACACCACGCTCTTCGCCTGAAGTCCCTTGAGACCTCCCGCTCCCTGTCGGATTTGCTCAACGACGCGGTACGCACAGAGCTGGCAGAGGACGCTGACGACCTCGGGATTTTCGATGCCCGAAAAAATGAGCCGACGCTCAAGTTCGAGGACTTTGTGAAGGAGCTCAAGCTCAATGGCAAGATATGAGATTGTCTTGCGCAAGTCCGTGCGCAAGGACTTGGAACCGATCCCAAAACGTGATGTCCAACGTATTATTGCTGACATCGCCGAACTGGCGATCAATCCCCGACCTCCGCAAAGCCGCAAGCTATCTGGATCGGAGAAATACCGCTTGCGATGCGGCGCGTATCGGGTGCTATACGAAATCCAGGATGCCGTTTTGATCGTCTGTGTCGTTAAAGTTGGACACCGGAGAGAAGTATATCGATCATGAATGGCTCTCTACCGACCTGTCACTTTGTAACATCTTTTTCACCAGAAACGCAGAAGCTTCGCGGGCGAGGCTGGTGATCCCAAATTTAATCGGAGGGATATGTTATTTGGCATGAGGGATATTCCTTTGTGATAAAAGAAGAAGTAAACTTTTAAACGTACCGTGTGGGATTACAAAAACAAGGAGTGCTCTATGAGAAAACGGATATTGCGTTCGAGCATGCGTAAAAATGTCAGTAAGCTGTTCTTCACGGCGGTCTGTGTGTGTGTCGGTTTCGCGGTGCAGGCCCAGACCGTGCGTTACAAGGCCAATAACACCGACAACCTGAATCTGGCCAGCAGTTGGTCGGTAGCTATCCCCACTGCGGGCACGGTCGCCGGGTGGAACAACACGGTGACCGGCGCCAACAGCGTGAATCTGGGCGCAGACCTGAGTTGGCTGGGAATCCGAATTCTGGATCCGGGCGGAGCCGTGACCATCGGAGGGGCCAACACCCTGAGCACGGACGCGTTCGGCGTCGACATGAACGCCGCCACGGTGGACCTGACCCTCAACACCGCGAGCCTGACCCTGAAGGACTACGCGAGCACGTTTTGGAATGTCGCGAGCGGACGGACCCTCACGGTCAGCCCCGGCGTTTTCACGCGCGGCGACCGTTCGGCCCTGCGCCTTCCCGGCGCGGGCACGGTGGCCAGCGCCATCATCGCCAATGACGCCACCGGCATCGTCGGCCCGTGGGCCACCATCGGCACCACCACCGCCATGCGCTATGTGACGGTGAGCGGCGGCACCCTGGCCGGCTACGCCGGCACCCCGGCCGCGACGGCGGCGCAGGTGACCGACACCACCGGCACGGTGAACTACGACGTGGCGGCCGGCGGCACGATACCCGCGGGCGCCTCGCTCAACACCCTGCGCTACACCGGCGCATCTGGAGCCAACATTGTCGGCGCGTTCACGGCCAACGGCATCCTGAACGCCGGCGCCGGTTCTCTCGTGTTTAACTCCGGCTCCCCCGCCAATGTCATCACCATCGGCCCGACCCGCGAACTGGTGCTGAGCACGCCCGATTCGGGGCGTATCTACGCCTTCTACGGCCCGATCGCCGACCACGCGAGCGGCCCCTCCGGCATCACGCTGGCGGGCGGCGGCGCGGTCAACCTGCGCGGGAACAACACCTACAGCGGCGTCACGGTCGTGAACTCCGGCATCCTCTACCCTTACGTCAGCAACGCCCTGGGCACGACGGACGGCCATACCGTCATCTACTCGACCGGGCGCCTGGACGGCGGCCGGTTACATCTCCCGGGTGTCACGCTTGCGGAACCCATCACCATCGCGGGTCCCGGCGATGGCTCTGCGAGCGCTTGGGAGAGAGCCATCACCTGCCTGGCCA
>JAGOBZ010000142.1:0-1163 GCA_017999015.1 Kiritimatiellia bacterium | reverse complement strand
TCGACCGGGCGCCTGGACGGCGGCCGGTTACATCTCCCGGGTGTCACGCTTGCGGAACCCATCACCATCGCGGGTCCCGGCGATGGCTCTGCGAGCGCTTGGGAGAGAGCCATCACCTGCCTGGCCAACACCACCAACACGCTCACCGGCACGATCACGCTCACCGGCACAACCAGCTACCGGATCGGCCACGACGCGCAAAACGCCGTGCTGAACATCGGCCCGATCCAGCGGAGCACGGAGAGCGCAGGACAATTGGCTCTGCATATCTCGACCAACTCGATCTTCAATGCCAATGGCCACATCGACCTCAATGGCGGCATTCTGGCATGCCAATACGGCGGTACTGTGGTCCTCAACGCCGCGAGCAATGATGTGGGCGAAGTTAGGGTGAATCGGTATAACATCCTGAAACCGGGTGTCGCCGACGCGCTGGCCGCGAGTGCGACTTTGAGAATTGGCAATGTCCCCAGCAATACGACCAGAACCACTGGTGGCGAGGACGTCGGCACGGTCGATTTGGCGGGCGTCAGCCCGGCGCTCGACAAACTCGAAGGATACCCCAACGGCGGCACAGTGCCCAACAACGCCACGGCCTCGGACAGCCGGAAAGTCACCAACTCCTCCGACGGCGCCGTGACGCTCACCGTGGGCATCTCCAACGGCTCGGGAGCGTTCGACGGCGTGATCGAGAACGGCCCGGGCGGCTCGATCTCGCTGACCAAAGTCGGCACCGGCACCCTGACCCTCACCGGCAACCGCGACAACACCTACACCGGCATCACCGCCGTGGCCAACGGCACGCTCGCCCTGAACAAGACTAACGGCATCACCGCCGTCTCCGGAGACATCGTCATCGGAGCGGGCACGAGCACGTTGCAACACTTGCAGAACGACCAGCTTGCCGACTCCTCCACGGTGACAATGACAGCCGACACCTCCAAGTGGCTGCTCAACGGCAAGTCCGAGACGGTCGCCAACGTGGACATGCAGAACGCGAGCCCCGCTGTCAATTTGGGCCTTGTGACGGGATCGCCCGGAAAGCTCACGGTCACCGATACCCTCACCCACACGCTGGGCCACATCACGCTGAACAGCGCCGGCAGCGCCGCCGTGACCACCATCCTCACAGCCAACAGGCTCGTGAACCGGGGCGGTACCTG
>JAGOBZ010000141.1 GCA_017999015.1 Kiritimatiellia bacterium | reverse complement strand
TTGCTCAGCGCACCGTCCAGCGCTAGAATGCACGTTATGAGTGGAAGAGTTGCGATGATCCATTTCTACCGCGAGGCGAAGCACGAGGAGCCGATGAATGTTTTCAACCACACGTTTCGCCAGATCACCCTATCGAGCATGTTTCTTGTTTGCCTATGCGGAGTCACTGTCGCTGCGGATGCGCCGGCGGTATCGATGTCGACTCCGGTGCCGCGGATCGAGCGCGTCGTTCCCTTGGAGCGTGATCCGGCCGTCGAAGAAAGTTTCTTCCGCGAGGACTTCGAGAAGCTGTCGACGCTTAAGGACCGTTTCTTCGATGTCGCCGAAGGCCTCGGTAAGTTCAGCATCTCCGAGGCAGACGCCTTTGACGGGAAGAAGGGGCTCGACCAGTCCTACATCAACCGCCAGACCTATGACGCGCCGGATAAGGGCAGCGCCGGCTGGGTCTCGCGGTTCTTCGGCGACAGCCCTCTCTTCGCCTCGCGGATCGAGGATAAGACCCAGGTCACGCGGATCTACGCCCGCTGGTATCACAAATTCGAGGATGGCTTCGATGCGGTCGTCGACGGCAAGATCCACTTTCCGCCCAAGACCGCGCGGCTCCGCTGCCAGGAGACCGGCCACAGGCGCATCTACACGGTCCACTACTGGATCGATAATGAAAGCCCCGAGGCCTTCATCGCCATCGAGCGCCACACCACCGCGCCGGGCACTCACCGCGAATGGATCCCCAAGTCGGTGACACGGTTCTCGTGCGGCGACCCGGAGAACATCGGGCGCTGGGTACACATGGAGCTCGCGGTGACCTTGGGCGACAAGCCGCGCAGCGACCACATCCAGGCCTGGGCGGACGGCAAGCTCATCGCCGACATCCCCAACGATGATCTGAGCGCAGGATGGAAGAAGACCGGTCTCACCGAGATGATGTGGGACGCCTACTGGAACGGCGGCAGCCCGAAGGACCAGCACCGCTACTACGATGCTCTGGCCCTGTCCCAGACCGGCCCGATCGGCCCGGCCCGCAGCGGTCCGAACCCCGAGCTGCGCCTGGCCGCCGGCAACCCTAAGGCGGAGGCCTTCGAGGTGGAAGTCGCGGAGGGCGCGCAAAAGCCGCTGAAGCCCGACACGATGTACGATGGCGTCCCCGGCACCTATCATCCGCTCGAGATCGACTGCACGGTGGTGTGGCAGGGCAGGGTGAAGGGCGAGCGCCGCCTGACAGTCGATACGAAGAACGGTGTCTTCACGGGGCCGCGCGCGGGCAATGTTGGCCTGGACGACAACGCGCTGCACTTCGTTCGCATCCGCGAGAGCCTCGGCGGCAGATGGTCGGCCTGGTCCGGCTGGCACGCGGGCTTCGCCACCGTCTGGAAGAGCGGGACCGGGGAACGCCCCCTCCCGCGCGGTTACCTGGCGCGGTAGGGCGAGCGGTCCTCGGCGAGCCGCACACCGACAGGAGGGGACTGCGGGATCGCGCCCATCCACGGCGCATTTTGTATTCTGTGGGTGGACGGGGGCGTGCGAGAGGTGTGTGTGTTTTCTGGGCGGCGCGCTGCATGCGGCGATCGACGTCTGTTCGCGGCAGGGGGGGCGGATTACCAAAACGAGTCCGTCGCGTCATTGACCCGGCGCGGCATGCACGGTATCATGAAGCCGTACACATGACAGGAGGGACAACCAAACGACATGAAGCCTTTTATCCATGACGATTTCCTGCTTCAGAACCCGGCGGCGCGCGAGCTGTATCACAATTATGCCGCGCAGATGCCGATCATCGACTATCACTGTCACCTGCCGCCTGCGGAGGTCGCGCAGGACAAGCGATGGGCGAATATGGCGCAGGTGTGGCTCGGCGGCGACCACTACAAGTGGCGCGCGATGCGCTCCAACGGCGTCGACGAACGCTTTATCACCGGCGATGCGCCGGACCGGGAAAAGTTCCAAAAGTTCGCCGAAACGGTGCCGTATCTGCTGCGCAACCCGCTCTTCGATTGGTCGCAGCTCGAACTCGCGCGCTATTTCGACATTTACGACCTGCTCGCGCCTGCCACGGCGGAGGCGGTCTGGTCGGCGACCGCTGAGCGGCTGGCCGAGCCCGGTTTCAGCGCGCGCGGCCTCATGACGCGCAGCAACGTGCGGCTGGTCTGCACCACGGACGATCCCTGCGACACGCTCGAGCACCACGCGGCCGTGAAAGCCTCGGGCTTCGGCGTGCAGGTCCTGCCCACCTGGCGCCCGGACAAGGCGCTGGCCATCGACCGGCCGGCCTTCTGGAACGCCTGGCTCGACCGGTTGGCCGCCGCCGCCGGACGGCCGGTCAAGAGCTGGGACGACCTGCTGGACGCCCTTCAGGCGCGCCATGACGTGTTCGCCGCGCACGGTTGCCGGCTGTCCGATTACGGCCTCGACACGCTCTACGCCTCGCCCTACCTCGAGGCCGAGATCCGCGAACTCTTCGCGCGCGTGCGGCAGGGCGGCGAGGCCACGGCCGACGAGACCGCCACCTTCCGCTCAGCCCTCCTGTTCGAGGCGCTGGCCATGGACGCGCGCAGCGGCTGGAGCGCCCAGATCCACTACGGCGCCCTGCGCAACACCAACTCCCGGATGTTCAAGGCGCTCGGCCCCGACGCCGGCTTCGACAGCATCGGCGACTGGAATGTGGCCGTGCCCATGGCCCGGCTGTTCGACCGCCTGGAGCAGGCGGACGCCCTGCCGCGCATCGTGCTCTACACGCTCAACCCGCGCGACAACGAGATGATCGGCACGATGATCGGCAATTTCCAACGCGGCCCGGTGGCCGGCCGCATGCAGTTCGGCAGCGGCTGGTGGTTCAACGATCAACGCGACGGCATGTTGCGCCAGATGGAGGCGCTCTCGCAGCTCGGGCTGCTCAGCCGCTTCGTGGGCATGCTGACCGACAGCCGCTCGTTCCTCAGCTACACGCGCCACGAGTATTTCCGACGCATCGTGTGCAACATGCTGGGCAACGACATCACGGAGGGGCGGATACCCAACGACATTCCGTGGACCGGCGAGATCGTCCAAGACATCTGTTATCGCAACGCCGTCCGGTATTTCGGCTTTGCAGGCTTGTAACAGGCCCCTGTTTTTTACTACCCTATAAGCTTCCTTTTTTTTGGCGGTAACAGGAAAGCAGGCGGGTATGAAGCAGATCGGTGTGGGCCTTATCGGATTCGGGACCGTGGGCGCGGGTGTCGCGGACGGCTTGCAGCGCAACCGCAAGGTGATGGCGCAGCGGCTGGGCGTGGAGGTCGTGCTCAAGCGTATCGCGGACGTCGACATCACGACGGACCGCGGCGTGGCGGTCGAGCCCGCGCTGCTGACGACCGACGCGATGGCGGTCATCAACGACCCCGGCATCCAGATTGTCGTGGAGCTGATCGGCGGAACCGGCGTGGCCAAGACCCTGGTGCTGGCCGCGCTGAACGCGGGCAAATCCGTGGTCACGGCCAACAAGAAGCTGCTGGCCGAGTGCGGCGAGGAGATTTTCGGCGCTGCAGAAAAGAACGGCGTGGACCTCTATTTCGGCGCGAGCGTGGGCGGCGGCATCCCGATCATCCGCGTGCTGCGCGAGGGGCTCGCCGGCAATGAGATCCAGAGCATCCACGGCATTCTCAACGGCACGTGCAACTATATCCTGACGCGCATGGAGCACGAAGGCCTGCCGTTCGCCAAGGTGTTGAAAGAGGCGCAGAAGGCCGGCTATGCCGAGGCTGATCCGGGCCTGGACATTGACGGGCTGGACACGGCGCACAAGGCGATCATCCTGGCCTCGCTGGCCTACGGCTTTCATGTGCCGCTGGCGCAGGTGCTGGTGGAGGGCATCCGCAACCTGTCGGGCATGGATGTCAAATTCGCGGCCGAGTTCGGGTACCGCATCAAGCTGCTGGCCGTGGTCAAGCGCGACGCCGGCGAGATCGAGGTGCGCGTACACCCCACACTGGTCCCGCTCGCGCACATGCTCGCCTCGGTGAATCAGGTGTTCAATGCGGCGATGGTGCACGGCGACCTCAGCGGCGACACGCTCTATTACGGGCGCGGGGCCGGGCGCGAGCCCACGGCCAGCACCGTGATCGGCGACATCGGCGATATCGCGCGCAACCTGATGGCGGGCCGGTCGCGCTACCGGCGCGGCGTGAACACGGCCAACCAGGGCCAGGTGCGCATACGCCCTGCCGCAGAGATCGTGAGCCGCTACTACGTGCGGCTGATGGTGCTGGACAAGGCCGGCTCGCTGGGCACGATGACGACCATCCTCGGCCGCCACGGCGTAAGCATCTTGGCGGCGACGCAGAAAGAGTCGCCCGCCGAGCTGGCGCATGCCGGGTATGTGCCGGTGGTGATCCTGACGCATCCGGCCAAGGGCGCGGAGATGGATGCGGCGCTGCGCGAGATCCGGGCGGCGGGCGTGCTGAACGAAGAACCTGTGAAACTGCGGATGATCTAGCTGAGGGAGTGGACGTGACGATGAAGGTATGCAAATTCGGTGGAACGTCGGTCGCCAATGCGGAGCAGGTGACCAAGATCGTGGACATTGTGCTGGCCGATCCGTCGCGCCGCATCGTGGTGGTGTCGGCGCCGGGCAAACGGACAAAGAGCGACACCAAGGTCACCGACCTGCTGATCGCGTGCGCCGAGCTGGCGTTGGCGGACAAAGACTGCGAGTCAGCGCTCGCCGCCATCGTGGAGCGCTATGCCGAGATCCAGCGCGACCTCGGCCTGCCGGTCGGGATCACCGCCGAGATCGAGAAAGACCTGCGCTTCCGCCTGGCGGGCGACAAGTCGCACCGCGGGATCTTCATGGACTGCATGAAGGCGGCCGGCGAGGACAACAGCGCCAAGCTGGTGGCGCAGGCGTTCCAGTCGCGCGGCGCGCGCGCGGTCTACGTGAATCCGCACGACGCCGGCATGTATCTGACGAGCGACTATGGCAACGCGCAACTGCTCGAAGAATCCTATCAGTATCTGGCCAAGACGCTGCGCGATCATGAGGAGCTGGTGATCTTCCCCGGATTTTTCGGCTACACCAAAGAAGGCAAGGTGGCGACCTTTCCGCGCGGCGGCTCGGACATCACCGGGTCGATCCTGGCGGCAGCGGTCAAGGCCGACGTCTATGAGAACTTCACGGATGTCGACTCCGTCTATCCGGTCGATCCCCGGCTGGTGCCGGAGGTCAAGTCCGGGATCGCGGCGATGACCTACCGCGAAATGCGCGAGCTTTCCTACGCCGGGTTCGGCGTCTTTCACGATGAGGCGGTCATTCCGGCGGTCAAGGCCGGCGTGCCGATCAACGTGCGCAACACCAACAGGCCCGAGGAGCCGGGCACGATGATCGTGCAGTCGCGCCGCGTACTGGCGGGCAGCGTCGTGGGCATCGCGAGCGACGACGGCTTCTGCAACATCTTCGTCGACAAATACATGATGAACCGCGAGATCGGCTTCGGCCGCCATCTGCTGCAGATCCTGGAGTGGGAAGGGGTCTCGTACGAGCACATGCCCTCCGGCATCGACAACGTGTCGGTGGTGATCCGCGACAGGAACTTCAGTCCGGAGTGCGAGCGCCGCGTGGTGGAGCGCATCAAGCGCGACCTCAACCCGGACGCCGTGCTGGTCGAGCGCGGCTACGCGCTGGTGATGGTGGTGGGCGAGGGGCTCTACTACACGGTGGGCATGGCGTGCAAGGCCACCCGGGCGCTCTCCGACGCCGGGGTCAACATCGAGATGATGAACCAGGGCTCCTCCGAGATCAGCATGATGTTCGGCGTAAAGGCCGAGCAGCGCGCCAAGGCGGTGCAGGCGCTTTACAAAGCGTTTTTCTAACGCGGGGGCACACGTGTCTTTTAACGCAGAGGCGCAAAGCCGCAAAGCAGGTCTGAACCTCTTTGCGCCTTCGCGGCTTTGCAAGGATAACTTCCGGAGCGCCATGGAAAAAGTCGACATCTACGACACGACGCTGCGCGACGGCGCGCAGGGTGAGGGCATCTCGTTCTCGGACACGGCCAAGGTGCGGTTCGCCCACCTGTTGGACGATTTCGGGGTGGACTTTATCGAAGGCGGGTTTGCGGGGTCGAACCCGCGCGACCGGCGTTTTTTCGACGACATCCGCAAGGAGCGGCTGGCGCACGCCCGCGTGACGGCGTTCGGCAGCACGCGGCGCGTGGATGTGGACGCGCAGGGCGACCCTCAGCTTGCCGGCCTGCTCGCGGCGGAGACCGAGTGGGTCACGATCTACGGCAAGTCGTGGCTGCTGCACGTGCGCGACGTGCTGCGCACGACCGGCGACAACAACCTGCAGATGATCGCCGACACCGTGGGGTTCCTGCGGGCGGCGGGGCGGCGCGTGCTGTTCGACGCCGAGCACTTTTTCGACGGGTACAAGGATGACCCCGCGTACGCGCTGGGCGCGCTGCAGGCGGCGTTGCGTGAGGGGGCCGACGGGGTGGTGCTCTGCGACACCAACGGCGGCTGTCTGCCGCACGAGATTTTCGCGATCACGCAGACGGTGTGCGCGGCGTTGCCCGGCGCGCAGGTCGGCATCCACACCCACAACGACAGCGGGCTGGCGGTGGCCGCCTCGCTGGAGGCGGTGCGCGCCGGCGCGCGCCAGGTGCAGGGCTGCGTCAACGGCTACGGCGAACGCACCGGCAACGCCAACCTGACGACGATCGTCCCCGCGCTGGAGCTGAAGATGGGGTTTGCGTGCGTCGGGGCCGAGCGGCTGCGCCGGCTGCGCGAGGTCTCGCTGGTGACCGACGACCTGGCCAACCAGCGGCCGGATCCGCGCCAGCCTTACGTGGGGCGCTCGGCCTTCAGCCACAAGGCCGGCGCGCACGTCAACGCCGTCCAGAAGAACACGCGCACCTTCGAGCACATCGAGCCCGAGGCGGTGGGCAACCAGCGCCACGTGCTGGTCTCCGAGCTGTCGGGCGCGGCCAACGTGATGATGAAGGCGGCCGAGCTGGGCACCGATTTCAGCGGGTTGGACAAAGAGCGGGCGCGGGCGATTCTGGACGAGGTCAAGCGGCGCGAGAACCGGGGCTACTCCTACGAATCGGCGGACGGCTCCTTCAAGATCCTGCTGCAGAAAGTGCTCAACACGCACCGCCCCTTTTTCGAGCTGGAGGGCTTCCGCGTGATTGTCGAGAAGCGCGGCAGCGAGGAGCCGTGCCTCTCCGAGGCCACGGTCAAGGTCAAGGTCAACGGCGTGACCGAATTGACGGCCGGCGAGGGACAGGGGCCGGTCGACGCGCTCAACGCGGCGCTGCGACAGGCCCTGACGCGCTTCTATCCCGAGATCGAGCAGATCACGCTGACGGACTACCGGGTGCGCATTCTGGACCCGCAGGAGGCGACGCGCGCGATGACGCGCGTGCTGATCGAGTCCGGCGACGGTGCGCGCCAGTGGGGCACGGTGGGCGTCTCCGAGAACATCATCGAGGCGTCGTGGCAGGCTTTGCTGGACAGCATCGAGTACAAGCTCTTCGAAACCCGCGCGGCTGGTGAAGTCACAAGTAAGGGGTAATAAGCAATAAACGGGGAGGGACGAAGGGTACTGGAACGCCTTCCGCCTCCTTGCTTCAGAGATCAGAGGTCAGAGGTCAAAACGCCTCCTTCCTCCTTCCTCCTTCCTCCTTTTTCCTCCCCCCTCATGCCGCCGGCCAGAGGTGCACGACCAGAAACGCCACCGCGATGCCCACGAGCATGCCGGCGAAGACCTCTTTGCGCGTATGGCCGAGCAGTTC
>JAGOBZ010000140.1 GCA_017999015.1 Kiritimatiellia bacterium | reverse complement strand
CTCTGACGTTGCGCATCGCGCTGCTGGCGGTCGTGCGCGGCGAGCAGGGCGTGGTGTTTCCCAAGATTCCGCATGCAGCCCCGCTTGCGGTTTCGAACAGCGTGCTGACGCTCTCGCTGTCGGACGCCATGTGCGTGGCTGCACGTAACGACCGCGCCTACCAGAATATGAAGGAGGCCGTGTTTACCTCCGCGCTCGATCTCGATTACCAGCAATATCAGTTCGAGACCACCTTCAGCGGCATGATGCTGGGACTGCTCTCCGGTGACCCGGCGGCTGAGAGGGCCAGCGGGCGAACGGCGGGCGGGGTCGCGCGCAAACTTGAAAACGGCGCGGAGATCGCGGGCAGTCTGGCGCTTGATGTCGTGAGCCTGCTGCGTGACGATTGGCGGTCACTCGGGTTGACCGGCGACCTGACTATGACACTGCCGCTGATGCGCGGAGCCGGGCGTGATATCGTGCGTGAGCCGCTGACACAGGCGGAGCGGAACCTGATCTACGCGATCCGCGCGTTTGAGCATTACCGGCAAACGTATGCGGTTTCGGTGGCGGTCGCCTACTTCGATGTGCTCGAATATGTGCAGCGGGTGCAGAATGCGGTGGACAACGAGCGCAATCTGGCTGAGAACAGTCGCCGTGCCGAGATGATGTTTGAAGCCGGACGCATGCAGCGCATCCAGGTCGACCAGGCGCGCTCGGATCTGCTGGCGGCCAACAAGAGCGTGATCGACGCGCGCAAGAGTTATGAAGTCAGGCTCGACACGTTGAAAATACGGCTCGGCCTGCCGCCCGAGGCGCGCGTTGAAGTGGACCTGGCGGAGGTCGAGCGGCTGGAGCGGAAAATGGCGGGTTGGGCGCAGGCCAGCGACAACGCGGTGGCGGCCTATCCGGATGAGGCGGAGTCTTGCCGCATCGCGCTGTCTGAACGGCATGATCTGTTTGTCACGCGCTGCCGTGTCGAAGATTCGGCGCGCGCCGTCAAGATCGCGGCGGATGCGTTGCGCGCGGATGTCACGCTCACGGGCGGCGCGAGCCTGGACCGGGCGCGCGCGACCGGCGAAAACGGGTTCAACGGCGAGGAGGCTTGGGACGCCGGCGTGCGCGCCGACTGGCCCTGGAACCGCCGGCGGGAACGCAATGCGTTCCGCAAGCAGTTGATCGCCTTGGAGCAGGCCAAGCGGTCGCTGGAAGAGCGCGAAGACGCCGTCAAGCAGGCGGTGCGCAGCGGATTGCGCAACCTGATCGCGGCGCGCGCCTCTTACGTGAATCAGGTCGAGGCGGTCAAGGTGGCGCGTCTGCGCGTCGAGAGCAACGCGCTTTTCCTGCAGTCGGGGCGCGCGTCGATGCGCGACGTGCTCGAGGCGCAAGAAAATTTGTTGGCCGCGCGCAACGAGTTGTGCTCGGTGCTGATTGACTGGCAGGTGAGCGATCTCGAGCTGCAGCGCGACATGGGGGTGCTGAAGATTTCGGACGCCGGCATGTGGCTCGAGGCCAGCGGGGAGGATCATGGTTAAGAAGCGTTCAAAGAAAAAATGGATCATCGGCGCGCTCGTGGCGGTACTGGCTGTGACGGCCTGGATGCTCACGCGCAAGGGCGGCACGGCGGGCGAACAGGTGCCTGTCTTTGCCGTGCAGCGGGGGCCGCTGACGATTGCCGTGACGTCCGGCGGCTCGATTCAAAGCCGGGACAAGGTGGTGATCTCCAGCGAGCTTGAGGGGAACAACACCGTGATCTGGGTGATCACCGAGGGCGTCAACGTGCAGCCCGGCGACCTGTTGTTGGAGTTTGACGCCAGCGACTTGGTCGAAAAGAGAAACGAACAGGAGATCGCGGTCGCGAATGCTGAAGCGAATTTGATCATCGCCGAGGAAAAGCTCGGGATCACCGAAGGCGATTGCGAGGCGGCGCTGCTGGATCGCGAGGTGGATCAGATGCTGGCGAACATGGCCCTTGAAAAGTATCAGAAGGGCGACTACCCGCAACAGGTGCGGCAGTATGATGCGGATATTGCCCTTGCCGATGAGGAGCTGAAGCGCGCCGTCGAGAAGCTGGAGTGGTCAGAACGTTTGGCCAAGGAGGGTTTCCTGACGCGGACGGAACTGCAGGCCGACGAGTTGGCACTGCAGCGCAAGCAGCTCGACCTCGAGATGTCGATGACCAAGATCAATGTGTTGACCAACTACACGGTGCTGCAGCAGCGGTCGACATTGGAGAGTACGCGCCGCAGAGCGGAGCGTGCGCTGGCGCGTGTCAAATGGCAGAATAAGGCATCTCTGCGCCAAGTGGAAACAGAAGTGAACGCCCGGACGCGCGAACGCGACCGCGCCACCAACCGGCTGGAAGAACTCAATTTCCAGATCTCCAAAAGCAAGATCTACGCGCCGACCAACGGCATGATTCTTTATGCGTCGACGGTGCAGATCGCCAGCCGCAAGTGGTGGATCAAGCCGCTGGAAGTCGGTTCCATGGCCGTAGAACGTCAGGAGCTGATCTATATCCCGCTTGAATCCGGCATGGTGGTGGAGGTCATGATTCCCGAGGCGAGCCTCAACAAGATCGACACCGGCATGCCCGCGCGCGTGAAGATCGATGCCTTTCCGGGCCGGGTCTTCGATGGGCGCCTGGTCAAGATCGGCATCCTGCCGGACGGACAGAGCGCGCAGTTGAATCCCGACCTCAAACTCTACAAGTGCGAGATCGAGTGCGACTTCAAGGATATCACGATCCGCCCCGGCATGAGCTGTGACGTCGAGTTGATCAAGGAGGCCTATGAAGACGCTCTGTACGTGCCGGTACAGTGTGTGGTGCGTGTGGAAGGCGTGCCGCGCGTCTATGTCAATGACGACGGCGAGTGGGTGCCGCGCATCGTGCGCGTCGGGCTCGACAACAACCGCATGATCCATGTGCTTGAGGGCGTGCGCGCCGGCGAAGAGGTGATGCTGGCGCCGCCCGTGAAAGAGCAGAAGCAAGAGGAGACCAAAGAGATCGAGCGCCCCAAGGAACCGCCGCGCGGCAGCGGCGCGCGCCCCGAAGGCGGAGCGCCGCGTAAGCCGAAAACCGCAGCCGCCAAGCCCTCGGCCGGCCGTGTCCGCGAGCCCGGCGCGCGTAAAACGCCGACTGCCGGAGGTGCCCGTCAGGGATGATCGTCCACACCACAGAACGAGAGCGGCCGCGCGCGGACGAGGTGGTGCGGCTGGATGAGGTCAAGCGCCACTACCGCGTCGGCGACGAGACGGTGCGTGCCCTCGACGGGGTCTCGTTCTCGATTCGCACAGGTTCCTACTGGGCGATCATGGGGCCCAGCGGTTCGGGCAAAAGCACGATGCTCAATATTCTCGGTTGCCTCGACCGTCCTTCGAGCGGGGCCTACTGGCTGAACGGCGTGAATGTCGCGGAGATGGACGACAACGAATTAAGTGACCACCGCCTGCGCAATCTCGGGTTTGTCTTCCAGAGTTTCAATCTGATCCCGCAGCTTACGGTCAGCGAGAACATCGAGGTGCCGATGCTCTATCTGGGCATGCCGCAAACCGAGCGCCGCCAGAAGGCGGAAAGGCTCGCCGAACGCGTGGGCATCTCGCACCGTCTGCGCCATCTGCCTTCGGAACTCTCCGGCGGCCAGCGGCAGCGTGTCGCGGTGGCGCGCGCGCTGGCCAACGACCCGGCGGTGCTGCTGGCCGATGAGCCTACCGGCAATCTGGACAGCGCGACCAGCGTGCAAATCATGGCGCTCTTCCAAGAGTTGTATGAGCAGGGCAAGACCGTGATCCTGGTGACGCACGAGCCCGACATCGCAGAGTACGCGAAGGCCAAGATCGTGCTGAAGGACGGCGTGATTCTCTCCTGCGAGGAGGGCCGGCCGTGAATCAGGTGCTCTACTTCTGGCCGTTTGTCAAGCTGGGCCTCACGGATGTCTGGCGCCACAAGACACGCTCGTTCCTGACGATGCTCGGCATGGTGTTTGGCGTCGGCAGCGTGATCGCCATGCTGGCCGTGGGCGAGGGGGCCAGCCAGCAGGCGCTGGAATCCATCAAGCGCCTCGGCAGCGAAAACATCATGGTGATGTCGGTCAAGCCGACCGATGAGGAGGGCTCGAACACCGGTTCGCAGCGCGGCCGGTTGGCGGTCTATGGCTTGCTGTATGACGATGAGGCGCGCATCCGCGAGACCGTGCCCGGCGTGGTGCTCACCGTCCCGGCGCGCATGACCCGCCGCGTGGCGCGTCTCAACGAGCGCCAGCTTGAGATGCGGGTCGTGGAGACCGTGCCCGACTGGTTTGCGGTGGTACAGCGGCCGGTGCTGGCCGGGCGTACTCTCGCGCCGAATGACCTGCTGATGCGCGCCAATGTCTGCGTGCTGACCGAGCATGGCGTGCGCCGTCTGCTGGCTGCCGAGCACATGGTCGGCCAGCGCATCCGCATCTCATCAGGCGTGTTCGAGGTGATCGGCATCGTGAAGAACGAGACGGGCGGCACGGTGCGCGCGCCGGACAGCGAGGCCGACGCCTACATCCCGCTTACGACCGGCACCAAGCTCTTCGGCGAGGCCAACATCCGTTACTCGGCCGGAGGCATGGAAGGTGAAAAGGTTGAGCTCAGCCAGATCATCGTGCGCATGGCCGATACTGCCGTCGTGGAGCCGGCCAGCAAAGCGATCGAAACCGTACTGGCGCGCTTCCACAAGAAGAAGGATTACCGCATCGATGTGCCGCTGACCCTGTTGCGCGAGGCCGAGCGAACCAAGCGCACCTACAACATCGTGCTGGGCGCGATCGCCGGGATCAGCCTGCTGGTGGGCGGCATCGGCATCATGAACATCATGCTGGCCTCGGTTACAGAACGGACCAAAGAGATCGGCATCCGTCGCGCGATCGGCGCGCGACGCAGCCGTATTGTCGTGCAGTTTCTGATCAACACCTGCGTGTTGTCGATCGGCGGCGGCGTGGTGGGCCTGCTGGTGGGCGTCGCGATTCCGCTGCTGATCACGGCATTCACCGAGATGCCGACCGTGGTGCGGCCCTACAGCCTGCTGCTCGCCTTCGGCATCAGCGCCGGCATCGGCATCGTTTTCGGCCTCTACCCCGCGATGCGCGCCGCGTCGCTCGATCCGATCGATGCCCTGCGCCACGAGTGAGCGGCAAAACGCCGCCTTGTTTCTGGGCAGGTTTTTTGTCACAATGATCCGCAATTGTTCCGGACATGAACGAACGACCTGTACGATGATTTCTTTTTTTAAACGCAATGCGCCTGTGATTCGCGAACGCGCCGCACACTGTATTTCGCGGTCAAACATCGATCCTGACGCACTAAGAGTGCTCTACCGCCTGGCAAACTCCGGGCACACCGCCTATCTAGTCGGCGGCAGTGTGCGCGACCTGTTGCTCGGTCGTCAGCCCAAGGATTTTGACATCGGGACGGATGCGCGGCCGAATGAAATCCGCCGCCTGTTCCGTAATTGTTTCCTGATCGGCAGACGTTTTCGGCTGGCGCACATCGTCTTCGGACGCAAGGTGATCGAGACCAGCACCTTCCGGCGCCAGCCCGATGCGGTGGAGAATGAAAACGGTCTGTACCAAACCGAAGACAACACCTTCGGCTCGCCGGAGGAAGATGCCAAACGCCGCGATTTCACGGTGAACGGGCTCTTCTACGATATCAAGACGTTTTCCGTGATCGATTATGTGGGCGGCCTGAAGGATCTTGAGAAGCGTTTGCTGCGATGCATCGGCGACCCCAACATCCGCTTCCGCGAAGATCCGGTACGCATGATGCGGGCCGTCAAGTTCGCAGCGCGGCTGGGTTTCACGGTCGACCGTGCCAGCAGCAAGGCCATCCTGAAGCATCACGCCGACATCCTCAACGCTTCTGTGCCCCGCGTGTGCGAAGAGATTTTCCGTCTCTTCACGTTCGGTTCAGCCCGCGCGGCGTTCATGCTGCTGTGGGAGTACAAGCTGCTGGGAGACCTGCTGCCGGAGCTGAATGCCTACATCGATGCTTCGGGCGGCAAAAAGTCGCCGCTCTGGAATTATCTGGCCGCGCTCGACACCGATGCCGCCAACGAGGACCTTTCCAACGGCGTGCGTCTCGCGTGTCTTTGCTACCCGATCTTTTTCGACCTGTTGCGGCAGGAAGAGCGGAACAGTCCGAACGGCCGCGTCAACCGGCAGCATGTCGCGCGTCAGGCGCTGCACGCCGTGGCGCAGCGGTTGCACATCCCGAAAGCCACGCTTTATACGGCACTGGCATTGATGGACGTGCCGCGACGGTTTGCAGATTCGCCGGCCAAGGGACGTGGCCACCGTTTTCTTTTCCACCCTGGATTTCCGGAAGCGCTGGCCTTCCAGCGCATCCTGCTGACTGCGGAGAAAGCCGATCTCTCCTGTCTTAACGAATGGCAGGCGTTGTATGCTCAGCAGGCGGCGCAGCACGCACAGCGCGGAGCGCAGTCAAACGAGCCCGCCGCACCGGACGGCGTGGAAATGCCGCGCGATGCCGAGGAGGAGAGGAGCAGTCCGCGCCGCCGTCCCCGACACCGCCGTCCCCGACGGGCAACGGGTGTACGCGAATCCGGAACCGCTGCTGCTGTCACGGTTGCGGAAAGCCCTGCGGACCGGATATGAGGGCATGGGACGACCTTTTTCTACGATTTTTACCTAAGGTTGTTGACTTCTCCTAAGTGAGGTCATACTATTCGCGCTTATGCGTGTTTTGTGGGTAGACCTAGTCTCCGAGTTGGGTGGTGCGCAATACAGCCTGTTGGAAGTGTGCACCCGGTTGTCGGCTCACGGGGTTGAGGTTGTTGCCGCTGTTCCGAGAGGGCCGTTGTTTGACCGCTTGTCGACAAGCGGTATCACGGTCTTTCCAGTGTCGCCGGTGCGTGCAGCAAAGCACGGGTGGAGCCTCTTTTCGACGGCGGCCAAATTGATGCGCGCACCCAGTACGGTTTGCCAGATCATTCACGCCGTCAAGCCAGACATCATTCACGCCAACAGCCTGCCCGCCTTTCTTGCATCTCGCAAAACCTTCTCGCACATCCCATTGGTGTGGCATGTGCGCGATATGCGGTTGCCGGTCTTGCTTGCCCGTGATGCGGCCAAAAAGGCTTCGCGCATCATTGCCGCGTCGGAAGCGATTGACGAGTATCTGGTCGAGATCCTTTCGCCGCGCATTCTCGGTCGTATCCGTGTGGTGCGGAATGGGATTGACCCGGAACGCGCTGCGGCTGTGAGCCGTGCCGACGCGCGGCAGCGGTTCGGGTTGCCCGCTGATTGTCCGGTCATCGGCATGGTGGCTCATCTCATTCCCTGGAAGAAGCACGATGCCTTTATTATGGCCGCGACAGAAATCCGCCGGCAAAGGCCGGATGCGCATTTCGTGGCGGTTGGACGGGATCTGTTCAATGAGCACTCGCGGTGGATCTCGCAGCTTGAGAAAATGGTTGCGGCCGCAGGGCTGGAAGAGCAGTTTCACTGGATCCGCGATTGCGACGACGCTGCGCAGATCTTGCGCGCCTTCGATCTGTTGATCCATCCCGCGAAGGGCGAACCCTTTGGACGAGTCATCTGTGAAGCTATGGCTGCCGCGATTCCCGTTATCGCCGCTGAATCTGCCGGCCCCGCTTCGATCATCGAGTCCGGTGAGTCCGGTGTTTTGGTGCGCGACGGCGATCCGTTGCGCATGGCCGGTGAGGCGCTGGCGCTCTTGGCTGATCCCGCCCGCGCCGCCGCGCTTGCAGCCGCAGGACGTGCGCGCGTGCTGGGCCGGTTCACCGTGGACACGGTGTGCGCACAGCTTGCGAAAGAGTACCGCGC
>JAGOBZ010000139.1 GCA_017999015.1 Kiritimatiellia bacterium | reverse complement strand
TTTGTGACCGCGCGGGCCGAGGCGGAGGCGTCCGTCGGCATCAGCGACCTCGCGCTGTTTCTCGATCACAAGCGCCTCGGCTTTTCGGTGACACCGGTATGCTCGGCCACCGTCGAGAAAGGTCCGCCGCAGTCGCGCCTCAGCGCCGGCAGCTACACGCTCTGGGCCACCGCCACCACAACCAACGGTCTCGTCGTAGGGTCTGCACCCGTGACCTTCGCGGTGCGTGAACCCCTGACACGCGACACGCCCGTTGCACGTGTCGCCGGCCCCGCACCCTCAACCCCCAGCGAAAACAAGGTGAATCCATGATCGGAATTTCCAAGCTCTACATGGGACAGGTCGAAGTGTCGGACCCGCTGCGCTACGGCCGTCACTCCGCCAAGCTGCCCAGCCACCTGCTGCAGTTTTCCGCCGACAAGAAGCCGGTGGTTGTCTGGAACGTCACATCTGCCTGCAACCTGGCCTGCACCCACTGCTATGCCGCGACCCAGGGAACCCCCGATGAACTGACCACCGGCGAAGCATTTGCCCTGATCGATGACCTGGCCGCCTTCGGCTGCCCCGTCCTGCTCTTCTCGGGCGGCGAGCCTTTTATCCGGCCCGACATTCTGGATCTTGCGCGCCATGCCGTCGGCAAGGGCTTGCGCGTCGTCTTCTCGACGAACGGCACCCTGATCGATGCCGCGCTCGCCGCGCAAATCCAGGCGATCGGCGTCTCGTATGTCGGCATCAGCATCGACGGCAGCGAAGCCACGCACGACCGTTTCCGCGTCTGCCCCGGCGCGTTCCGTCGCTCCGTGGCCGGTATCCGCGCCTGCCGCGAGGCCGGCATCAAGGTTGGCCTGCGCGTCACCATGACCCGCGACAACATCGCCGACATCCCGGCGATCTTTGATTTGATGGAGGCCGAACGCATCCCGCGCATCTGCCTCTACCACCTGGTCTACTGCGGCCGCGGCGCCGAAATCGCTTCGCACGATCTCGCGCCTGAGCAACGCCGCGCCACGCTGGATCTGATCATCGAACGCACCGCGCGTCTGCATGCGCGCAGTTTCCCGGTGGAAGTGCTCACCGTGGACAACCATTGCGACGGCCCCTACCTCTACCTGCGCATGCAGCGCGAAGCGCACCCCCGCGCCGACGAAGTGATGACGCTGCTGCGCATGAACGGCGGCAACAGCACGGGCCACGGCATCGGCTGCATCAGTTGGGACGGCACCGTTTACCCGGACCAGTTCTGGCGCAACAAACCGGTCGGCAACGTGCGGCAAACCCCCTTCAGCAAAATCTGGGGCGAGCCCGCGCCGGACAGCCTGCTCGCGCAGTTGCGCGCCAAAAAACAGCACGTCACCGGACGTTGCGTGACCTGCCGCTTTATTGACGTCTGCGGCGGCAACTTCCGCGCGCGCGCCGAAGCCGCCACCGGCGATCTCTGGGGCGTGGACCCCGCCTGTTATTTGACTGACGACGAAATCGCGCCCCCCCGCTCATGAACGCACATCCCGCCCGCGTCACCATTGCCGCTGAAGAGCCCGCCGCCAAGCCCCGCGTGATCGCGTGGGAAGTCACGCGCCGCTGTCCGCTGGCCTGCCGCCACTGCCGCGCCGGCGCCCAAGACCGCGCGTACGACCATGAGCTGACGACCGGCGAATGCCTGCGCGTGCTGGATTCTCTCGCCGCGTTCGGCCGGCCGATGATCATCTGGACCGGCGGCGAACCGATGGCGCGGCCCGACATCCTCGACCTCGTTCGCGCCGCCGCGACGCGCGGCCTGCGTTCTGTCATGGCACCGTGCGGCACGCTGGTCACCCACGACCGTCTGCTGGCGCTTCAAGACGCCGGCGTCACGGCATGCAGCTTCAGCCTCGACGGCGCCTGCGCCGCCGACCATGACGCCTTTCGCGGCGTCGCCGGCGCGTTCGACAACGTGACGCGCGCCATGCGTATCGCGCAAGAGATCGGCATGCCCTTTCAGGTGAACACCACGGTATCGCGGCTTAATCGCAACGCGCTGCCAGCCATTCGCGAACAGGCGATCGCGCACGGTGCGCGCACGCTCGACCTCTTCTTTCTGGTGCCGGTCGGGCGCGGTGCCGACCTGCGCGATCTCGCGTTGCCTGCCAACGAGGCGGAAGCCGTCTTGCGCTGGGCCTTCGAAATGGATCGTCAAGGTCCGATCCGCGTGCGTGAAACCTGCGCGCCGCAAGCCGTACGCATCTGGCACGCTCTGGGCCGGCCCGGCCAGCCTCCTGCCGGCTGCATGGGCGGACGCGGCTTTGTCTTCATCTCCCACACCGGCATGCTGCAGCCATGCGGTTTCCTTGACGTGCCCAGCGGCGACCTGCGTCAGCACGACTTTGATTTCCGCCGCGCGTATGAGACCTCGCCGGTCTTCAACGAGCTGCGCCAACCCGACCGTTACGGCGGCGCGTGCGGCCGCTGCGGCTTCCGCCACGACTGCGGCGGATGCCGTGCGCGCGCTTATGCCGCCACCGGCGACTACATGGCCGCCGAGACAAGCTGTCCGCAGGCATGACGGCATATCGATATTTTGGGTTCGATAAAAAAGGTTCTATTTCAGCTTGGCAAGTTCAGGCCGTTTTTGAGATACTTATCGGATCTTTTTTTGAGCAACCCCCCGTGTCTTGTAGCGGTACAGGTCCCGGGTAACGCGGAGGTGAAACACCGTGAGCACCGCACCGACGACGGCGCAAGGCGTTCAGAAGCTGACTCCAGAGCTGAAAGCGTTCATTGCCGAATGGAAAGAGAAGCCAGGGAACCTGATTATGATCCTGCACCGTGTGCAGCAGCACTTTGGGTTTGTTCCCCGGGAAGTGGCGTTTGAGGTCGCCGATCTGATCGACGTGCCCCTCGCCAAAATTTACGGCGTCATTACGTTCTACAACTTCTTCAAGCTGAAAAAGCCGGGACGCAATCAGATCCAGGTCTGCATGGGCACCGCCTGCTACCTGAAGGGCGGCGAGGACATCATCGAAGAACTGGAAGGCATCCTGGGCGTCGGCCTCAACACCGTCACGCCGGACGGCGAGTTTTCGGTGGAGGCGGTCCGCTGCCTGGGTTGCTGCGGCTTAGCGCCGGTGATGGTCATCAACGGCGAGGTGTTCGGCAAGGTGAAGACCGAGTCGCTGCAGGGCATCGTCGCAAAATTCAGGAAAGGCTGACCCGTGCACGCGTCTGTCTGTGACATCATCGCTGATCTGGTGCAGAATGCGATTGAGGCGGACGCGACACGGATCGAGGTTGACGTTGCGACGGGTCCCGCGGAGATCAAGATCCGCATTCAGGATAACGGTAAAGGTATGGACGCACGCACGCTGGCGAAAGCCAAAGACCCTTTCTACAGCGAGCCTGGTAAACATGCCAGACGCCGCGTGGGACTGGGCCTCCCCTTGCTCATGCAGACCGCTGCCGCGGTCGCGGGCACGGTGGACATCCAGTCGGCGCCGGGAAAAGGGACCTGCGTGGCCTTCACGTTCGACGCGCGTCATCTGGATACCCCGCCCTTCGGCGACCTGCCCGAAACGCTTTTGGGGCTGATGACCTTTAGCGGGGCCTACGACCTGATCCTGACACGCGCCACGCCGACCGACCGATACACGGTCTCGCGCGGCGAGCTGATCGACACGCTCGGCAACCTTGAGGAGATCGACAACCTGATCCTGGCCCGCGACTATGTGCGTTCCCAGGAAGAGAATCTGAACCCGTGAAGGAAGGAAACTGAACTATGGCTAAGCTGACGCTCAATGATTTACGCAAACTGCGTGACCAGAAACAGAAGGCGATCGAGAAGCGCGACCCCTCCAACAAGGACGCGCAGATCATCGTCGGCATGGGCACCTGCGGCATCGCCGCCGGCGCGAAAGAGACGTTCAACGCGATCATCGACGAACTCGACGCCAAGGGCATTTCGCATGTGCTGGTCCGTCAAACCGGCTGCATGGGCCTGTGCCACTCCGAGCCCACCGTGGAGGTCATCGTCCCCAACATGCCCGTCGTGATCTACGGCAACGTCAACGCCGAGGTCGGCAAGCAGATCGTCAACGACCACATCGTCAACAAGCACCTCATCGACAACCACATCTGCGACAAGCCGGCAATGGACATTGTTCGCTAAGCGGGGATTACACAACATGGCTTACAAACAGTACATCTTGGTTTGCGGCGGAACGGCTTGCGAGTCCAATCACGGCATCGCGCTGTTCAACGCGCTGAAAAAGGCAGTCGAAGAGAACGGACTGGTCAATGAGGTGCAGGTCGTGCGCACCGGCTGCCTGGGCTTCTGCGAGAAGGGCCCGATCGTCAAGGTCCTGCCGCAGGACACCTTCTATGTCGAAGTCAAACCCGAGGACGCGGCAGTCATCGTCAAAGAGCACATCATCAAAGGCCGCGTGGTCTCCCGCCTGCTCTACGACAAGAACCAGAGCAAGATCAACGTCGGCATCGAGGGCATCGACTTCTACCAGAAGCAGTTCCGCATCGTGCTGCGCAACTGCGGCGTGATCGACCCGGATAAGATCGACGAATACATCGCCCGCGACGGCTACAAGGCGCTTGAAAAAGTGCTCTTCGACATGAAGCCGCAGGACGTGGTTGAAGAGGTCTCGAAGTCCGGCCTGCGCGGCCGCGGCGGCGCGGGCTTCCCCACCGGCAAAAAGTGGTCGTTCGCGGCCATGCAGCCCGCCGGACAGAAGTACATGGTCTGCAACGCCGACGAGGGCGACCCCGGCGCCTACATGGACCGCTCGACGCTTGAAGGCGACCCCCATTCGGTGCTTGAAGCGATGACCATCGCCGGCTACGCCATCGGCGCCAGCAAGGGTTTCGTCTACATCCGCGCGGAGTACCCGCTTGCGATCCAGCGCCTGGAGACCGCGATCGCACAGGCCCGCGAATACGGCCTGCTTGGCGACGACATCCTCGGCAGCGGCTTCTCCTTCGACATCGAGATCCGTCTCGGTGCCGGCGCCTTTGTCTGCGGCGAAGAGACGGCGCTGCTCGCCTCGATCGAAGGCATGCGCGGCATGCCGCGTCCCCGCCCGCCTTTCCCGGCGGTCAAGGGGCTCTGGGGCCGTCCCACGGTCATCAATAACGTCGAGACGCTGGCGAACATCCCGGTCATCATCCTGAAGGGCGGGCTCTGGTTCAGCAAGATCGGCACCGCGACCTCGAAGGGCACCAAGGTCTTCGCCCTCACCGGCAAGATCAACAACTCCGGCCTGATCGAAGTGCCGATGGGCACCACCCTGCGCGAGATCATCTTCGATATCGGCGGCGGCATCCGCGGCGGCAAAGCCTTCAAGGCGGCGCAGACCGGCGGACCCTCCGGCGGCATCATCCCGCCGCAGTTCCTGGACACGCCGATCGATTATGAGAACCTCGCAAAAATCGGCTCGATCATGGGGTCGGGCGGCCTGATCGTGATGGACGAGGATGACTGCATCCCGAACATCGCGAAGTTCTATCTCGACTTCACTGTCGATGAGTCCTGCGGCAAGTGCGCGCCGTGCCGCATCGGCGGACGCAAACTGCTCAACTACCTCGGCAAGATCTGCGACGGCAAAGGCACCTACGAGGACATCGAGAACATGCGCGAGATCAGCGAGGCGATGTCGCGCGCCTCGCTGTGCGGCCTCGGGCAGACCGCTTCCAATCCCGTCCAGTCCAGCCTCCGCTACTTCATGGACGAGTATAAAGAGCACATCGACGAGAAGAAGTGCCGCGCCGGCAAGTGCAAGAACCTGCTGCGGTACACGATCGACAAGAGCAAGTGCGTCGGCTGCACGGCCTGCGCCCGTGTCTGTCCGGTCAATGCCATCGCCGGTGAACGCAAACAGCCGCACACGATCAACAGCGAGACGTGCATCAAGTGCGGCCAATGCTACGAGGTCTGCAAGTTCCAAGCCGTCAACCGCGCGTAATTCTGAAAGGGCTTTTCACAATGTCTAACCTGGTTCAACTCGAAATCAACGGGATCCCGGTCGAAGTCCCGGCCGGCACCACGATCCTGAATGCCGCCAAGGCGGTGCATGTCAAAATCCCCACGCTCTGCTACCATCCCGACCTCAAGCCGTGGGCGGCTTGCGGCATCTGCGTGGTCCGCACCTCCGGCTCGCCCAAGTTGCTCCGCGCCTGCTGCACCGAGGTCGCCCCGGGCATGAAGGTCACCACGCACGATTCGGACATCGTGCGCGTGCGCCGCACCGTGCTGGAGCTGATTCTGGCCAACCACCCGAACGACTGCCTGCAGTGCCCCCGCAGCGGCAACTGCGAACTGCAGAAGCTCGCCGCAGACTTCGGCATCCGCGAAATCCCCTTCCCGACCGAAGTGCCGAGCATCCCGGTGGATTCTTCTACGCCTTCCATCGTACTGAATCCCGAGAAATGCGTGAAGTGCGGCCGTTGCGCCATCGTCTGCCAAGAGATGCAGAATGTCTGGGCGCTGGAGTTCATCGGCCGCGGCGAGAAGACCCGCATGGCCCCGGCCGCCGATGTCACGCTCAATGAGTCGCCCTGCATCAAGTGCGGCCAGTGTTCGGCCCACTGCCCGGTCGGCGCGATCTACGAGCGCGACCAGACCCGCGAGGTCTGGAACGCCCTGCGCGACGAGAACAAGTATTGCGTGGTGCAGATCGCCCCGGCCGTGCGCGTCGCGATCGGCGAGGCCTTCGGCCTGCCGCCCGGCACACTCATGACGGGCGAGACCTATGCCGGCCTGCGCCGCCTCGGCTTCAAGGCGGTCTTCGACACCAACTACAGCGCCGACGTGACCATCATGGAAGAGGGCTCTGAGTTCATCAAGCGCTTCACCTCCGGCGGCACGCTGCCGCTGATCACCTCATGCTGCCCGGCGTGGACCGACTGGATGGAGAAGTATGCCCAGGACTTCATGGACAACTTCTCGACCGCCAAGTCGCCGCAGCAGATGCTCGGCGTGCTGGCCAAGACCTACTACGCGGAGAAGCTGGGCATCGACCCCGCCAAAATCTTCATGGTCTCGGTCATGCCGTGCACCGCCAAGAAGTACGAGATTTCCCGCAGCGAGACCATGTTCGCCAGCGGGCACCAGGACATCGACGTGGTGCTCACCACGCGTGAACTGGCCCGCATGTTCAAGAGCACCGGCATCGACTTCCCCAACCTGGCGAAGGAAGAAGCCGACTCGATCTTGGGCGACTACACCGGCGCGGGCACGATCTTCGGCGTGACCGGCGGCGTGATGGAAGCCGCGCTGCGTACCGCCTACTGCCTGATCACGGGCGACGCCCAGCCGCCGTCGATCAACTTCGAAGCCGTCCGCGGCATGGAGGGCGTGAAGGAGGCGACCATCGACATCAAGGGGACGCCGGTCAAGATCGCGGTCGCCCACCAGATGGGCAACGTCGAGCAGGTCCTGAACGCCGTCCGCGAAGACCGCAAGGCCGGCCGCAAGCCGCGCTACGACTTCATCGAAGTCATGGCCTGCCGAGGCGGCTGCATCGGCGGCGGCGGCCAGCCGACCGGCGCTACGGACGAGGTCCGCAAGGCCCGCACGGCCGGCATCTACACGGATGACGAGAAGTGCGTGATCCGCATGTCGCACCTGAACCCGCAGGTCCAGAAACTGTACGCGGACTACCTGGACAAGCCGCTCAGCGAGAAGGCGCACCACCTTCTGCACAACCATTACCACGCGAAGAAGATCTACGCGAAATAATGGCGGTGGCCAAACGGCTGCACGACCGTGCAGTCATCAAGAAGGCCGGGCGGTTTTTCCGTCCGGCCTTCTCTTTTTTCGATCCGCTTCGCTATCCCTGAACAACCGCCGTTCGGCGTCGGCCTCAG
>JAGOBZ010000138.1 GCA_017999015.1 Kiritimatiellia bacterium | reverse complement strand
CGCAGCAGATCGTCATTGTTATCCAGGAAGACGTAGCCCTTAACGAGGGCGGGCAAGACAAAGCCGGCGTCGGCCGCTCGATTCGTCTGTCCGGCCGTCAGCAGGATCAAATCGCTGAACCCGGTCCGCGGGTTGCTGTCATTGTCAAGCGCGCGGTCCTCGCCGATCTGATACCGCGTGGGCTCGAAGCCTTGCGGCGCCGCGACATCCAGCACGTAAGCGCCGGGGAGCTGCGCGCTGAAAAGAAACACGCCGTTCGTGTCGGTCTGCGTGACAGCCACTTCGGTGCCCTCGGCGTTCAGCAGCCGCACCACCACATTCGACAGGCCGGCCTCGCCGGCATCCTGCACCCCGTTGCCGTTCAGATCTTCCCAGACGCGGTCGCCGAGGCTACCGGTCTGCGTGTCTAAGAAGACATATCCGCCCAACTGCTGGCCGGAGGTGGCCGTGACGTTTATCTGATTGGCGCTGGTAGAGACATAGCCTGCGGGATCACTCTCAACCACCGTGTAGCTGCCGGGAGCCAGATCCGCGAAAACAAACGATCCGTCAACCGCCGTTGTCGTTGTGCCCACCTCTTGCTCGCCCGCATCCAGCAGGCGCACGGTCACGCCTGCAAGGCCGGCCGCATCTTCAACGTCCACCCGCCCGTTGCCGTTGACATCCACCCGCACGCTGCCGGAGATGACGGCATGCGTGTAGTCCAGGAAGTCGTTGCCCGTCTCTTGCCCGCCGCTGGACAGCGACACCGCGATGCGGTTGTCATTGTCAACGTCAGTGTCCGCCGTGCTGAGCCATCCCGCCAGATCGGTCTGCACAATCACATAATCGCCGGGCAAAACATTTTCGAAAAGGTACTTGCCGCCGGCCATCGTGGTCGTGGTGGCCACGGCCACGCCGTTGGTCTCCAGCGCCACCGTCACGCCGCCGAGTCCGATCACCAGCTCTGCCGCATCGAACACGCCGTCAGCATTGAGGTCATTCCAGACCGTGCCCTCGATCACGCCCGGACGGGTTCCCAGGAAGTTCACTTCCGTAACGTCTTGCCCGCTGGCCAACGCCCCTGCCACACGCAGGTCGCTGCCGCCGTCGGCATCGCCGGTGCAGACCCAGCCCGGCAACGCCACAACCTCGATCAGGTAGTCGCCGGGCGGCAGGCCGGCAAAGGAATAAGCGCCGCTGCCGTCTGTCGTTACCGTGCGCAGCAGCGCCCCGTTTGCCGACAGAAGATGGATGGTCACGTTTGCGATTCCGCCGTTATCCCCGGCCTCGATGAGCCCGTTTCCGTTGATGTCCTCAACCGCGCGGCCGGAGACGCTGGCCGTCTTTGTAAAGCCGAAATCGACCACGAGGTTGTCGCCGTCATCGCCATTGGGCCCGTTCGCGCCGAAGCCCGCTCCGATCGCTTCGCCGAGCGGGACAAGCAGGTCGTTCAGACCGACCGTGACCGGCGCACTCGCGATGCCGTTCACGACCGGCCCCACGCTGACCGGCGCATCCAGGCCATGATCGAGCAAGTCGCCGGCGAGCGCCATGTCCGTACTGGCGCCGACGCTGCTGACATATCCCGTCAGAGGCGCCGAGTTCGCCAGATCGACCACGACCACATACGTTCCCGCCGACAGATCGTCAAACCGGTAGTAGCCGTCGGCGTCGGTGCTCGTCGCACCGATCACGCCGCCGGTCGGACTTCCCGAACTGTCCACAGCGAAAAGCTTCATGGCCGCGCTGGCCACGCCGGACTCACCGCCATCCATGATGCCGTTGTTGTTCGCGTCATCAAACACGCGGTTGCCGAGACTGTAAAGCGGGTAGAAACCGAAGTCGATGACCAGATTGTCGTTCGCATCACCGGAAGGGCCGTTCGCGCCCTGTCCGGGCCCTGTCGCCTCGGCCACCGGCTGCATGCCCAAGCCCACCGTCACCGGCCCGCTCGCGATGCCGCCCGGCACCACAGAACCCGCATCCAGCGGAGTGTCCAATCCGTGGTCGTGCCGCTCGCCGCTGGCGGTCGTGTCGCTGCTGGCCCCTGTCACGCTCCGATAGCCGTTCAGCGCCGGCGAATTCATCACATCGACCACCACCACGTAGGTGCCGGCCACCAGCCCGTCGACCCGGTAATAGCCGTTCTCATCCGTGATGGAGGCTCCGTAGACAGCACCCGTCGGTGCGCCAGCCGCGTCCGCCGCGAAGACGTACAGCAGAACATTGGTGAACCCGCCCTCGTCCAAATTGTCCATGTCTGGCTGCGCGTCATTGTCGGGATCGCGGAACACCCAGTTGCCGATACTGTAGGCAATCACCTTAATCGTGAAGGTTCGCTCCAGGCTGCGGTCAACCCCGCCGTTGGCGATGCCGCCGTCATCCTGCAGGGAGAGCGTCACCGTGGCGATGCCGCTCAGCCCCGGCGCGGCCGTGTAGGTCAGCGTGCCGTCCGCGGACACGGCCGGCTGCGCGGAAAAGAGTGCCGTGTTGTTGTTGGTCACGGCAAAGGCCAAGGTCTGCCCGGCTTCGTTCGCTGGGCCCTTGCTGATTTCCGCGGCCCACGCGATCACGGTTTGCGCACCGGCATTCATCAGCACTGTCTGATCCGCACCCGCCGTGAAGCTTGGCGCGTCGTTGACCGGCAGCACGTCCAGCAGCACCGTGGCCGTGGCCGCGCGTCCGTTATCGTTCGTGAGCGTGTAGCTGAAGCTGTCGCCGCCAATGTAATCCGGCGCGGGCGTGTAGCTGAACGAGCCGTCGGCGTTTAGCGCCACCGTGCCGTTCGCGGGCTGGGTGTAGCCGACAACCTTGATCGGAAACCCGTTGAGATCGCTGTCGTTCGCCAGCACGCCCGGCGCGGGCACGGAGAGCACGCCGTCTTCCACAACGGAGAAGCTGTCATCGGCCGCGGTCGGTGCCAGCAGCGTGCGCACCGTCACCTCGCCGGGCACGTTGTCGTCCGTCCGGAGGGTTGTGTCGATCAGGGTGCTGTCGCCGCCCACATAGGCCACCACCCGGTTGGTCGGATATCCGGCGAGCGACACCCGCGCCTGAAAGATGAAGTCGCGCGAGCTGGTGGCCGGGATCCGGTCGGCCTCCGACCAGATCAGCAGCGAGCCGCTGATCTGGGGGTCGAGCACCGCCGTACCGTTAAACCGCGAGCTGCCCGGCACATACGTCATGCCGGACGGCAGGGTGTCCACGATCCGGTCCAGTTCCACGTCGTTTGCACCGCTGTTGGTGATGCGTACGGTATAGGTCACGGTCTCGTTGGTGTAGACCTGCGTCACGTCGGCCAGCTTGGCCAGCACGGTGGTGTTGGTGGGCGATTGAATCGGCGCGAAACTGCCGTAGCCCGTGGTCGTGGTGTGCGAGCTGGAATTCCCCTGCGTGGCATACGTGATCGGACTGACCGGCGTGTTCCGCTCGGTCTCGACGAGAGCCCGGAAGGTGTAAGAGGCCGTATAGGTGATCCCGCCGACCGCCCAGACCGAGTATTCGGCGGGCAGTTCGAGATAGTCGGATATCGTGCGCGCCTGAAGGTTCTTGTTGGTCAGGACCAACGTCACGTCAATCAGATCGAAGGCCGCCGCGTTCCAGTTGGTGAAGGCCGCCGGGGTGAAGTTCACCACGTCGCGGGTGCTTACATTGCCGGCGTCGCCCGTGATCTTGATCAGGACCGTGCCGCCCACGGTCGGCTGCGCCGGTGTATAGGTCACAGAAGACACCTTGCTGGAGTTGTTCTCTTTGGCCGGCGACACGGTCAAAGAGAAGGTCTGGTTGGCGACCAGTGTGCCGCCGTCGGGGTACCCCTCGTATAGCTTGATCGCATGGCTTTGCGGTTGAGAGGTGGTCGCCGTGGCGCGCAGGTAGAAAAACACGGGCTTGGCCTGCCCCGGCATCAGATCGTCCAACGGGTATAGGCCGTTGTCGCCGCCGCCCAGCGAGACGGCGCCGCCGGTGAACGCATCCGCCTTGATCCAGACGTTCGAGCAGACCGTTGCCGTGTTGTTGCTGACGATGTAGGAGACAAAGGTGCAAGACAGCCCGTTCGGGATATCCGTCTGCATGGTTGATCCCGATGTCCGCGTAATCGTGACCGCCCCCGCCGAGAACGCGCCTGCCAGAAACAGCGCGAGGACCGCGCACACGCCCATACGCCGCAGCAAACCGTTTGAAACGATGCTGGCTCGAAATCCAGATCCGATAGCGAATATGCCCCGCCTCCTTTTGTTTGTGCTTGAGCGCACTCTACGCGCCGTTACACCTTCTGCGCGGCGCACCGCCGGCAGACCCCGACATACACCGTTTGCACATCCGACACAATGCCGCAGGCTTTGGCTGGTGCGGGAATCGCCGCCGACCGTTCTGGCGGACGCGGGACATCTTGGATGGTTTCACAGTCCGAACACAAGAAATGGTCGTGCGGGTCGGTGCACCCGTCAAACCGGGCGCGTCGCGTGGGAACGGCCATGCGCTGGATCACGCCGGCCTCCGCGAACAGATTGAGCGTGCGGTACACCGTGTCCACCGAAATCGACGGCATGCCGTCCCGCGCCTCGGCCAGCAGCCGCTCCGCATCCGGATGATCGGTGCGGCGCAGCAGCCTATCCAGCAGCACGACACGCTGCCGTGTCGTGACGATGCCCGCCCGCTGCAAAATCTCTGTAGCCGACTTCAAGGTTTTCCCCAATCCACCCTGCGGCCTGAAACAACCGCCTCATCCGTTTTTTTCTTAAAAGCAACAGCTTGCGACTGACGGCGCAACGCCATGAACTGTTGCCATTGTCTTCCAAACGCGGCAGGGCGTCAATGGCTTTCGGAATTAATCTGATTTTCGGCAAGTGACAGACCGACTTGAAGATCGTACGTTTCTGGTGAAAGGTAAAGCGTTGACGTGTTGTCGCGTTTGGCGCAAAATCGGTCTCTTCAGCTACTAAAAAAATGAACCCCAGCATTAAAGAAAAAATTCAGGCGCTCGCAGGCTCTGTTCTGCTGGGGGTCGTTCAGGCCACCGGCGCGTGGACCGTCGAACCGGCGGACACCGGCGACGCGCTGCTGAACCCCGGCATGGGCTGGGTCTGTCATTTTTATGACAACTCGCCGCTCAAATACGGAGAGCGGCTAGCGCCCTCCGACGCACTGGCGTGGTTCCCCGGCTGCACGACGGTCTATCTGCGCATACCGTGGTCCACGCTTGAGCCCGAAGAAGGCGTCTTCAACTGGGCGCTGCTCGACACGCCCGCGCAGCGCTGGATCGCGCGCGGCGGGAAAGTCTCCTTCCGCATCAGTTGCTCGGAGCATCAGGACCGGCGAGCCACGCCCGAGTGGGTCGAAAAGGCCGGTGCCAAAGGGGTACGCTGGAACCTGCTCAAGGGTCCGGCCCCGGACGGGCGCTACTGGGACCCGGATTATCTCGACCCGATATTCCTCGAAAAGCTGGGCAACTTCTTGCGGGCGTTCGCGGCGCGTTATGACGGCAACCCGAACGTCGCCTTCGTCGACATCGGTTCGTTCGGACTGTACGGTGAAGGGCACACGCGGTTTAGCAGCAAGCTGCCGCGCGAGTTGGAAGTTGAATGCCTCAAGCGCCACATCGACCTGCACGTGAAACACTTCAAGCGCACGCTGCTCGCCCTCAGCGACGACACCGACGGCGGCGACAACCTCAGCGGCGACTGGCCGGTGATGCGTTATGCGCTTGAACGGGGCGTGACCTTCCGCGACGACAGCCTCTTTGTCAGAGCCGCGCCGAAGGCCTGGTTTCACGACGGCATGGCCGCTCTGTTCTCGCCGACGCGGCCGATCATCCTCGAAACGCAGCACTATCACATGGCCACGAAGATCAAGGCGTGGGATATGGCGCTGCTGCTGAAAGCGGTCGAGGACTTTCGCGCCAGCTATCTTTCGATCCACGGCTGGCCGGATGTGATCTACACGAACCACACGGCGGACATCGCGGCGATCAACCGCCGGCTCGGTTACCGGCTTGTTCCGCAGACCGTTGTCTTCCCGGACGAGGTGCGTATCGGCGAGCCGTTCGAAGCCAGCGTCACCTGGGCCAACGCCGGCGTCGCGCCGTGCTATGGCGGCGGCTTCGGCACATTCACGCTTAAAGACGGACAGGGCGGCATCGTCTCCGTGCTGTCGGACGAGGCCTTCGACTTGCGCGGGTTGAAGCCCTCTGTCGGCGGTGAGCGGCCAAGCGTGACGCGCACGGCCGTTTTCCGCGTCGGTCACCTCGCGCCGGTCACGCGCCCCGGCGTGTATGACGTGTATCTCTCGGTCGGCCGGCGCGACGGCACGCCGCAGCTTGCGCTGCCGCTTGCCGGCGAAGACGGTCAGCGCCGCTACAGGCTGGGGCGTGTCACACTGAAACCTGCCGATTGACGCAGAAGCTGAAAGGAAACGGGGACATGTTAAAAAAGAAATGGCGGTTCGATGCATGTTTCGGCGTGTTTTTTCTTCTGACCCTGCAACTCGGCGCCGTCCCCATTCAGCGTGTCGAAGAGCGACTTTTCGGGCGTACGCCAGCGGGTGAGGACGTACAGCTTTACACGCTGCGCAACGCGCACGGCATGGTGGCGCGCGTCATGGGATACGGCGCGACGATCACCGAGCTGCGCGTGCCTGATCGCGATGGAAGGTTTGCCAACGTCGTTCTGGGGGCGGAGTCACTCGAGGCTTACCTGGGGGGGTTCAGCGCGGCGGCCTCAGTCATGGGGCGTGTCGCTAACCGCATCGCAAACGCCCGTTTCACGCTGGACGACCGCGAGTTCCGGGTGACGGCCAACGCCGGGCAGCATCAACTGCACGGCGGCCGCAACGGCTTTGCGCGCAAGGTGTGGCGCGGCGAGGTTCTGCTCGCCATCCCGAGCGCCGCCGCCGTGCGGTTCAGCCTGAGCAGTCCGGACGGCGACGAGGGTTTCCCTGGTACGCTCGACGTGGCCGTGACCTATACGCTGAACGATGACAACGAACTGCGGATCGACTATATGGCAACTTCGGACAAGCCCACACCGGTCAATTTCACCAACCACGCCTACTTCAATCTGGCGGGCGAGGGTGACGTGTGGGACCACCGGGTCTGGATCGACGCCGACCGCATCACGTCCGTCGATGCGGAGTTGATCCCCACGGGCGAGTACGCGCCTGTCGCGGGGACCCCGCTGGATTTCACCGTGCCGACCGCGATCGGCGCGCGGATCGAGCCGCTCATTCCGTTAACCAAGGGATATGACCATAATTATGTCTTGCGTAGCGGCGGCCAGCGTTTCGCGCTCGCGGCGTGGTGTTACGAACCGCACGGCGGTCGTCTGATGCACGTGTACACCGACCAGCCTGGCATGCAGCTCTACACGGGCAAACGCTACTTCCGCGACGGCAAGCCGATTAAAGCGGCGCCGGAGCAAAAACACAATACCGTCTGTTTCGAGACGCAGCACTTTCCGGATGCCGTCAATCATCCGCATTTCCCGTCAGTCATCCTGCGTCCCGGCCGGACCTTCCGCAGCGCGACAGCGTTTCGGTTCTCGGCGGCAAATCTGCCTGCCAAGTAACCATCAACGACCTTGGATGCCACCCGCGGGACGATGCCGGGCGCGTCTTGCCTTACGGGGCGCCGAACGAAAGGGTCACCGGTCCCTTAAGGCCCGAGGGCTGGAGCGCATCTTCGGAGGAGAAGCCGGCGAAGGGCCGCAGCGTGTAGTCGCCGCCTTTGCGGGGACCGTTGCGCAGGGCCATGTTGCTCTGCGTCACGCGCTGTTCCGGCAGCAGGGCTGCATCGCCGACCAGCCGGTTGGCCCACGGGTTGGTGACTTCGATCTCCAGCGCGTTGACGCCGGCTTTCAGTGCGCCGGTCAGCTCGAC
>JAGOBZ010000137.1 GCA_017999015.1 Kiritimatiellia bacterium | reverse complement strand
GGTCCGTACCGGCTCGCTGATCCGTCCTCCGCCGGGGCCGTCATAGTCGGTGTAGCCTTCGATCCACGTGAAGCCGCTGCGCCAGAGCCAGCGTCGGCCGAGCCTCACGTCCAGTTCGCTTTCGACGCCGTGCACATAGCCGTCGCCGCCGTTGATCTTGGTGTAGGTCCCGCCGCCGGCGGCCTGCCGGACGATCATGTCGCGGATGCGCGTGTAGAAATAGGCGACGTGCCACGTCACGGGGTCAGCGGTGAGGCGCGACCCGACCTCGCCGCCCAGAAAGGTTTCCGGATCGAGGTTCGTCGACGGCGTTTCGATGTCCGTGCTGCGGCTGACATCGAAACGCGTCAAGTCTGAGAGCCCCGGGGCGCGAAAGCCCTGAGAGGCGGAGGCATACAGCCACCAGAGATGATCGATCACGCGGCAGGAGAGGCGGGCGAAGCCCGACACATCGTACCAGTGCGCATCCATGGAGGCGGGGGTGTGCGGGGAGGTTTCGAAGTTCTCATACCGGCCGATATCCGCACGGGCATACGTCGCGCGACCGCCCAGCGTCAGCTCCCACCGTTCCGCGAGGTTCACGCGGTCCTGAAGGTACGCCGCCGCCGTATGGTAGGCGGAACGGTCGGCCACAGGCCCCTGTATGCCCACCGACGACAGCGAGCCGTCGGCGCGGTAGTTGCGGCGGAAGCTGTCGATCCCGTCGCGGACATACTCAGCCCCGTACGCCCATGTGCCGGCGGGCGTCTCTTTGGTGAGATCCGCAGCGGCGCCCCACGTCTGCACGTCAAATCCGTCCACGGTCCGGGAGCGGCTGCTTTTTACGACGTCCTTCGTCTCCTCCTGCCGCTGGAAATAGAGCGTCGCCTGCACGTCGTCATACAGCGCGGCGGACTCGCGGTCCACATAGCGCAGGTAAGAAAGCGAGCGCGCCTGATCGAACACATGACGCCGCTCCGTGCCGATCGCGGTCCCGTGCCACGAAATGCCGTAGGGGGTGCGATGCGTGCGCCACACGTCATCCTGATCGACCTCATAATGCGCGAGGATCAGCTCGCGGTCGCCCTTCAGGTTCAACCGTACTTTGGCGTCGAGGTCCAGTTCCCGGTAGCCGGTGCGCCGCTGGCGGCCCGTGCGCCTGCCCCCTTCAAGGTCGCCGAACTTTTTATAGGTCATGCCAAACAGACCGGCCCAGAGGCCTGTCCCGTATTCGCCTTCGGCGCGGCCGGTGACCGACCGTTCAGCCGAAGCGACGCGTGCCGCCAGCCGCCCGCCCCACACCTCGCCGCCGTCGGGCGCGTATTCGGGCATCCGCGTGAACGCTTGAACCGTACCGCCGATCGCGTCCGACCCGTACAGCGCCGATCCGGGGCCTTTGAGCAGTTCAACGGTGTCCAGCGAAGCCAGATCGACCGTGTTCCAGTACTGATTGGCGCCTTCGCGAAAGACCGGCGTGTTGAGGCGGATGCCGTCAACCAGCATCAGGGTCCTGAATCCCGTGAACCCGCGGATATAGGGCGATCCCTGACCGTACGAGGTTTTTTGCACCATCACCCCGGTTGTTCGATTCAGCGCCTCCGGCAGGGTCCGGGCCTGGGCCTCGCCCAGCGCCGTTGCCGAATGCGTGTCGGTGGACGCGGCAACCTTGGTCACCGGCTCCGCGCCGCGCGAGGCCGTCACGATGATCGGCGGCAGGTTGGTGGGGTCCGCGCCGGCCACCCGCACGCCCGTCCCGAGCGCCAACAGAAAGCGACATATCCGTGTCATGGTTCATTAAACGCTCGGCGTGTCCGACGCGTTCAGTCGCACGCCCCTGCCGCGACCTTAGACCTCTCCCTGCAGCGGAGCGCCTCTGCGAAACAACCCAGGCCCAGCGCCGCCACGGCGAGACCGCGAGCGCTCGCCGCCTCGTGGCGCCAGCGCCAGGCTCGGCCAAACGCATCGCGGGCAACGTCGAACCGTTTTTGGCGCAGGGCCTGTGTACCGTTGGCAAACCAGCGGCGAGCCGCAGACTGACCCGCCTGAAGCGTGGACAAATCACACCCGCAGCGGGGGCACTCCGCGACCGCTGCGGTCAGGGCGCGTTTGCAGGTGGGGCAACTGTTCATTCGGTCTCCAGATAAAAGAGGATGTCCTGAAGCTCCTCGACCACCTGTGTCACGGCCTCTGCGTCGGTCGTGCCGCAGGCTTCTGCCAGACGGGCCAGAAGCCGGTCCGTGTCGGCCTGATCGGTGGCGTCCATCTTGGGGCGCGCGTGCGCCACGCGTGTCAGCAAGTCCGCCAAATCATTCGACACGCCCGCAGGGGCGTTGTCCTCGCCCGTTTCGACAGCCGTCAGATCATCTGTTTCATCGCCGTCCTCTTCATCGGCGTCAGGGATCGTCGGCGAGAACAGGGCGGCGACCTCCCGGCGCGACTTCTCGATCTGCGCGTCATCCAGCTTGGTCAAGGCGTTTTCGAGCGCCACCTCCTTGGAGAGACCGGTGGCTTTTTCCGTTGCGGTCACGCGTAAAATGCCGTCCAGATCCAGCGCCATGTGCAGGACGATTTCGTTGCCATGAGGAACGGCGGACAAGCCCTTGACCTGGAACCGTCCGATCAAGATGTTTTCGCGGGCATCCTCGTTCTCGCCCTGAAAGATGTTGACCTCCACCGTCTTCTGGTGATCGTGCACCGTGAAGAAGCTTTCCGCGCGCCGGACCGGCAGCGGGGAGCCGGACCGGATCACGGGCGCGAAAAGGTAGGCGCCGTACTGGCCGTTCACCTCGCCCAAGCAGGACGTGCCGAAGGTGTACGGGGTGATGTCCACGAGAATGCGCTGCTCCGTCGCGCCCATCAGGCGCGACGCCATGACACCTGCGCCGTAGGCCACGGCCAGATCGGGATGCACATCATTACGGGGGCGTTTGCCAAACTCGCGTTCCAGCAGGTCTTGCACGGCCGGGATGCGGGACGAGCCGCCGACGAGCACGATCTCGTCAATCTCCCGTGCCTTCAAACCTGCGGCCGCCAACACGCTGTGTATGGCCGCGGCCATGCGCGCCAGGAAAGGCGCCAGCAACTCCTCGAACGCGAGACGGGTGATCTCTTCGTCCACACGCTCCGTGCTGCCGCGTTCTGTCGGCAACTGATCTTCGAGCAGGCGTGCATACGTTTGGTCAGACAGGTGCATTTTGGCGGTTTCAGCCGCACGGCTCAGGCGCATCAGCGAGAGCGGGGTCAAGCGTGCCGGATGCTCTTGCCGGGCATAGAGGCGGTCGACGACATCCGTCGACAGGGCAGCGTCGAAATCATCACCGCCGAGCTGGTTGTCGCCATGGCTGGCGATGACTTCGACCACGTCGCCCTCCATGCGCACGATGGAAACGTCAAAGGTGCCGCCCCCGAGATCGAAAGCCAGGATCGTGCGTGCGCCGTGTTGATGCGCGGCCTCATAAGCCAGGCAGGCGGCTGTGGGCTCGTTGATGATGCGCAACACCTCAAGGCCCGCGATGGCGCCTGCGTCGCGCGTCGCCTGGCGCTGCGCGTCGTTGAACTGCGCCGGCACGGTGATCACGGCCTTGGAAACAGCACATCCCAGCCTCCGTTCGGCACGCTCCTTGAGCTGTCGCAGGATCATGGCGGAGATTTCCTCGGGCCTGAAGACCCGGTCGCCTAACGCCAGTTTTGCGTCCGTCCCCATTTTGCGTTTCACGGACTGCACCGTCCGTTCCGGGTAAAGTACGAGCTGATTGCGCGCTTCGATCCCCACCAGCAGGTTGCCGGCCGGATCCAGCCCCACGCAGGACGGCAGTATGGCCGAGCCATTCTCCTCCACGGTTTCCACGCGACCGCCAACAAAGACGGCCACCTCACTGTTTGTCGTGCCTAAATCGATTCCGATGACCGGTTCCTCATTCATGGCTTCTCGCAACCTCCACGTCAGCAGTTTGCAAAATCTGATCCTCGCGCCGCCAACCCTGGCGGAGCACTGTTACGACGGTCCCAGTCGGCAGGTTTGCGCGTGCGACCGTCGCCACGGCCCGCATCCATTTGGGGTCGAAGGGGGCACCCGCCTCGGCCGTCGGAACAATCGACAGCCGCCGCAGGGCATCGTCGGCCTTGTCCAGTGCCAATTGCACGCCAGCCGCCCCCTCGGCCAGCAAACGCCGGGCCGCCGCCAGCCACGGGCGGTTCGGCAGCGTCCGTGCGCGGGCGGCGCGAACCGCTTCTTCCAAGGCAGCGCGAACGGACAGCAATTCAGTCAATACGGCACCCTGCGCCTCGCGACGGGCTGCCGGCAACTGCGCTTTCAGGTCGGCGGCGGTGTGCGCCAGGCGTTCGCCCTGTTCGCGCAGCTCGCCGCGCAACGTCTCAGCCAGCGCACTGAGCTGCCGCTCGGACTGCTGACCGGTGCGGCCCACCAGACGCGTTTCCTGGCGCAAGGCAGCCAGCTCGCCGAACAGCGTTTCGAGATCCGGCTCCAGGACCTCCGGCCCCTCCGCTTCGGACGCCGCCCCGTACGCCTCGCCGTCAACGGCGCCGCCCTGAAGCGTCGCCTCCAGCTCGTCGTCTGTCAGGTCATACAGCCACCTGCGGAAATCCGACAGGCAGCTCTCGCGCCAATCGTCCCGCACGCCGACAGGCAGAGGCTCCGGCCGCTCGCCGGGCGCTTCCCGCGCCTCGGTCTCGGGGCCGGCCGGAGGTACGGCCTCGGTCGCCGGCTTCACGGTCTCCCGGCAGTCGCTTCGATCCATGAGTTGACCCCCACATTATACCGTTTATCGGCTTTCCCCTCTTCCGGCACCAGATCCGCCAGTTTTGTGCCTGAGCTTGTTTTCGGCATTCCGAACAGGCGCAGGCGTGCCCTGTCCTGCTCGGTCCTGATCAAGGCGTAGGCGTCGCACACCCGCTGAAATTCGTCGGGGGTGCGCTCTGGAGGGAAGTCGCGGATCTTCTGCAGGTAGGCGCGCCGCACGTCATCGTCGGTCGCGGTCTCCGGCACATCCAGGACCAGGTAGGGGAAAAACATGGCTACCACAACTCCTTTGGGTTGATGTCCGGTCCGGACGGGTTTTTTGTCGAACGCGACCGACGCGACTTTCCGATTTTCCGGTTCAACCGATTGATCAGATCGGAAATGTTTTCGTTTAGCGAGACCACACGTTTGAGCGCGGCGGGCACGTCATTCCAAGAGCAGATCGCGGACTCCCGCTCAAGCATCCGGGTACACGCCGCGTCCGTCAACCGAGCCTCCTGGATGGCACCCACGCAGCAGCGCCTGTCTTCCGAAATGGCCTCGACCATCTGGACCGCCTCCAGACGGCCCGAGGATCGCGCCAACCGAAGGGCGACCGCCATGCACTCATCCATGTGTTTGAGAGCCTTGTCCTCGTGGAGCCCCACTCCCGGCGGCGCGAGACACGGGTCGTACAACATGGCGCGGCACGCCAGATATTCAGGCGTCCGCATATCACGCCGCGCCAAGCCGTTCCCTGTCAGACTCCAGCACAAATCACGCGCGGACAACATGGTCAACATTTCAGCCGTACAGAGGCGCTCGGTGATGGTCCGCAAATCCGCCGCGTCCGCCGCGCGGCTCCGAAAGGCGGCTTCAACCGGAGGTCCGCACGGGAACCAGCGGTTGATAGACCAGACGGCATCCGAAAGCCGGGCGAGTTGGGCATAGTCGGCCACCAGCCGGGCCGGCTCGTCACGCGACTGCGACACCATCGACTTCAGAATCTCCGCCGTCTCCGCCGCAATATCCATGCGCCATTGCCGGTCCAGCAACGTCACGGTCTGAAAAGCCCAGATCGGATGGTCGGCCCACTCCTCAAGCCGCTCAGCCGCCGGCCAGCCTCTGCGCAGGGCACAGACCCAACGCAGCGTGGCGCGGACGGCACGCGCAAAATCCGGAATGTCGGGACTGACCGCGGCCAGATCTTTTTCGGCTGCCTCAACCATCCCGCGGGCCAAGCGTCCCGCCGCGCTGTCAAAGCGCAGCATCGGCCGCAACGCCTCCACCTCGGGCCGACCGTTGGCGACGCTTTCCAGCCGGCGGAATTGGGCCAAGGCCTTTTGCGGCGTACGCTTGGCGCGATAGAGAGCCGTCAACTCTAGCAGTGGCACCTCGTCTTCAGGAAACGCCCGGCTCCACGCCTCCAGAACCTCCTCAACATCCGCCTTACTGCACCGCGCTTCGTCATGCCAATGGACGTACGTCTCACGTAAGGGGAAGCTCCGTACACTTTGTCGCCAATACGCCAGCGCCCGGCTGTAACTCTCGGTCTCGCACTCCTCATCCGTATCGTCGTCTTCGTCCTCGTACGTCTGCAGCTCGATCGCGGCTAGGCGGTCGTAAATCAAGGCCTTGAGCAGAGGCGCAGGCTGGCTGGCCGCCATCAGTCTTTCCCAATCCTCGACGGTGTCGGCGTTTTCCCAATACATGCACTTGGCAAAGCTCTGGATGAACTGCGGCATGCGGCGAAGGCGCGGCAACAAGAAATCCTGCGTCTGCTCTAACAAGTCGAAAGACGCAGCTCGCATTTCGAGCAGGCGGTTAGCGGCGGCCATAAAACGCGCCGACAGTTCGTTGAGAAGTTGCGGCCTGCCCGACCAGATGGGCCGGGAGAGCAGCTCCTCAAAATGCTGCTGCGCCTCAGTCAGGCGACCGGCAGACAGATGCCGGTCGATTTCCTGCAGCGCACCGTGCAGGGACGGGGCGACGATCCGCGCACGCAACGCGCTCTCGCGAACGGTTTGCGGCGGCTCGTCCGCCAGGATACGCCCGAGCATCTCGGCGAGCGGGCGCACCGCGCTATCCTCTGCGATACGGGCCAGGCAGGCGCACGCCTCCTTGTCGGAACCGGCGGCCGCAGCCTTCAGGGCCTGAACGAACAGCCGCCAGGCAATGAACGGCGAGCGCCGTCCGATGGCGTCCGGCAGCCGCGCATAGGCCTCCGCGACACGCCCGCAGTCCACCTCCTCCCAAGCCTTCAGAACCGCGAGCGCCCCGGCCCTCAGCGGATGGGTCTCGTCCAGGCCCGGATGTCGGGCGAGCGGGCGGGGATCGCGGCACTCGGTACGTACCCAGGCGTCAAGCTCTTCCGTCAGGGCCGCGTCCTGCCCGTAGCGCGCCAACAACGGGCCTGTCCCGCCTTCCAGTTCAAGAAGCAAGGCCGGCCGTCGGGACAGCAGCGCGGCGACTTCCGGCTGCTGTTCCGTGAGCATCTGCAGCAGCCCAGCCGCATCCTTGTGCTGGCCGACTGCGTGCATCTCGGACAGCCGGATCTCGTAGGCGCGGGCCACGAGTTGATAATGCGCGGGCCCGTAAGCGGGACGCTTACGCAGGAGCTTGACCAGCCCGAGCGCCTTGTGCCCGCGCCGCTGCTCGATCGCCTCGGCCAAAGCGTCAAAAAGCTCGCTAACCGAGTCTTTCGGAGACCCGGCGGATAAGTTGGCATGACGCAAAGCGCTCATCGGTTCTACACTCTTTGATGTTCGGACTTCTCTCTTCGCCCGGAAAAGAAGGGAGCATAGTTTCTTTGACGTTCACCGTCAATGTCTCACCGGGTGTAATTACTAATCGCTGTCCTAACCGATTGCCAGATCGCGCTTGACCCGCTTTGAAGCATCGCCTACGCTATGCGGGAACATTCGATGGGGTTGGGGGCATGCGGCGCAGGACCGCCGCAGAAACCCGCCATGACCATAACAAGGAGCCTTGCATGAACGAGAAGAGCGCTGTGCCTTCCTATCTGGAGTGCGCGCAACCCAATCCGGCCGCCAACCGCGCGCCGTGGTATAAGAACACAGCCCCGACCTACGCGGGTATCTTCCTGTGGTTTATCTTCTGGTCCGGGACCGTCTCGATTCAGGGCGGAAACGCGGGCGG
>JAGOBZ010000136.1 GCA_017999015.1 Kiritimatiellia bacterium | reverse complement strand
ACGCGCAAGATGGAGGGGCGCCGCCTGCTCGGCGTCTCGCGCAGTGTCCTTCACCGCGTCTCCACCCTCGCCATGGCCTACCGCCTCGGCGGCAATCCCGCCCACCGCGACCGCTGCGCCGCCGAGCTGCTGGCCGCCGCCGCCTTCACCGACTGGAACCCCTCGCACTTTCTCGACGTGGCCGAAATGTCCCTCGCGCTGGCCGTGGGCTACGATTGGCTCTATCACGATCTCGATCCCGCCACCCGCGACACCCTGGCCGCCGCCCTCATGGAAAAGGGGGTACGCACCTCGCTCAAACACACCGGCTGGGTCAAAGCCAGCAACAACTGGGGGCAAGTCTGCCACGCCGGCATGCTGGCCGCGGCGCTGGCCCTGCAGGAGCGCGACGAGGCGCTCGCCGCCCAGATCGCACACCGCGCCATCGTGAACCTGCCGCGCTCCATGCGCGCCTTCGCGCCCAAAGGCTGCTACCCCGAAGGCCCGGGATACTGGTCGTACGGCACCGACTTTAACGTGCTGGCCATCGCGCTGCTCGAAGGCGTGCTCGGCTCCGATTTCGGTCTGGCCGCCCTGCCCGGCTTCGCCGCCACCGCCGACTATCCCGACCTCGTCACCGGCCCCTCCGGCATGACCTTCAACTACGCAGACGGCGGCATGGGACGCGACACCGATTGCGCCACCTGGTGGTTTGCCCGGCGTCTCGACCGTCCCGATCTGTTGGCTTACTTTGAGAAAGAGGCCTTCCTGCGCTACTGTGCGGCGCGCCCCGCTGCTCCGGGCCGGCGCGCCAACCGTCTCTTCGCCTTCACGCTGTTCTGGCTGCGGCCCGTTCCGGAAGGCACCGTGCCGCGCGCGCCGCTCGCCTGGCACTCCGAAGGCCCCGTCCCCATCACCATCCAGCGCACCGCCTGGGACAACCGGACCGCGCTGTTCGTCGGCCTCAAAGCCGGCTCGCCCTCCGCGCCCCACGGCCACATGGACGCGGGCTCGTTCGTGCTCGACGCCGAAGGGATACGCTGGGCCTACGATCTCGGCGCCGAGGGCTACCACGGCATCGAGTCGCGCGGCATGAACCTCTGGAGCAGCGCACAGACCTCCGACCGCTGGCGCATCTTCCGCCTGAGCAGCCACAGCCACAACACGCTGGTGATCGACGGCCAGCCCCAACTCGCCAAAGGCAACGCCGTGGTCCGCTCCTTTCGGGAAGGACCTGAATCCGAAGCCGTGCTTGACCTCACGCCGGTCTACACCAACGCGTCCAAAGTCGTGCGGACCGGCACGCTGCTCGCGGGCGGCGCGTACCGGCTGACCGACACGCTTGAGGGACTGCGTCCCGGCGTGACCGTGCGCTGGGGCATGGTGACCCGCGCCGCGCCCGGACCGGAACGCACCGGCACACTGGCGCTGAGCGAAGCGGGCAAGCGCCTGCGCCTCAGCGCGCTGCATGATCCCGCAACCGTCTGGAAAACCTATGAGACGGCCCGTCCGCCCAACGACTGGGATTCGCCCAACAAGGGCACCGTGATGGTCGGTTTCGAGGCGGTCGCGCCTGCCTCCGGCGCCCTGACCTTTTCGGTGCTCTTCACCCCCGGCACTTAGTCGACGACAAAAACGCGCGTCGCGCGTTCAGCGAAATCAACCTCGAACACCGATGCTTCCCGCGCCACGCATTCGCCGGTGTAAAGATCGCGCACGCGCCCGGCATGCGGAAGACGCACCTTCCGACGGCCGCCCGCCTTGACGCTCACCGCAACCATTTGCCGGTTGGCCCACACCACATCCTCGGTCTCGATATAGGTGTGCACGCCGGCCGACTCGACGATAGCACGCATCAGACGCGCCGGCAGCAACGGCGCGGCGGAGAAGACCGACGTCCACCCCTCGCCGGCTTTGACGACCAGTCCGGGGCGCCCGTCCGGCAACGTGCCCAGCACCTGTGCGCCAGCATCGTCCGCGTAACAGACCGGCGCATTCGGCTTGCCCGGCCCGTACGTGATCCCGGCCAGGCCTTTCGTCCACGGATGGGCGCCTGTCACTTTCACGGCAGACGACACCGCCGCTCGGTCCAGCCGCAAGCGGATGCCGGTCAGCGCCTCCATTCCGGATTCATCTAGCTGCCCCTCACGGTAGAGTCCCGGCGCCGCCACGAATACCAGCACGTGCCCGTCCCGTTTCAACGCATCGATCGCGCGGCGGTCCTGCTCGGTCGGCGCGAAGCTGGTCATGATGAAGAATACCTTGCGCTCACGCAGCCGCGGCAGGTCGGACGCGAGATAATGGCCGACCGGCGCGCCGATCCGCGACAGCGCGGGAAGCTGGCCGACCAACAGCGGCGCACCCAGCGCTTTGTCGCCGACCCCCATCCAGCAGAGGCTGCGCTCGTCCACGACCATCGCTACCTCGTCCGCCGGCGTGCGGTCCAGCGCCTGGACCTCCGAAGCGTTGCGTGCCAGCCGCGCGATGCGGTCCATCAGCGCCGGATCGCCATACACGTTGCTGCCGACATCAAACCACCACTGCGCCGTGCCGCTGACCATCACATTCGCCAGTTCTTTTTCCTGTTGCACGATATCGCCCGCCACATCAGCCGGCTTGCCCCACGTTCCGATCGCGCCGGGTGCCATCGACGTGCGGATGTCGTTTTCATCGAACCAGAGCTTGCCGCTCAGCGTGACGCTGCCGAGCAATGACATGAAATGGCTGGTCCCCTCGCCGCCGAGTTGCCGGAAGGCGTAACTGGTTGGGCTGGTCAGGAAATCGATGTCGCGCGAAGCCAACACCTTCGCCAGCGCCAGATGTCCGGCGTTCTGCTGCCGCTGCTCGCCGCAGAGCTGCAAGAGATAGCCGTAGAAAGCCCCGACGATTTTCTTGCGGCGGGTAAAGCCCTTCACCGCACGGGCGAAAGTGCAGACCGTGTCCGCCACCAGATCAGAGTTGTACAGATAAAAATCGATCACCGCCTGTTCTTTGGCCGGATCTCTGAACGAACCGATCTCGGTGTGCTGCCGCTGCGCACGGGACGGAATGACCGCCGTGTCGAACGAAGCCGAAGGATCTTGCCAAGCCGCGCGCAAAGCGGCGTCCTTCCGGTATTTCGCGCGCAGCCAGTCGCGGAACCGACGGGTGTTCGCCGGAGAGAAATCAACCCACTGCTGCTCGTTGCCGCCCCACATCATCCACTCCTCGGTCGTGCCCGACGCGAGATGGTAACCGATGACGCGGTCGGCATATGGCGAGGCCTCGACATGCTCAATCAGGCGGCGCAGGCCCTCGATGGTGTCGCGCCGCCATGCCTCCGAAGCCCAGCTCGGCGCGGGCTTGCCCCCGGAATGGATGAACGGCACGTAACGTCCATCGCCGGGATCCATCAGCACGATGTCGTCGGGATGCCGCTCGCTCCACCACGGCGGCGCATGCAGGTAGAGGCGCGGAAAGAAATAGGCGTCCGGATTTTCGGTCAGAAGCAGCATGGCACGCTCGTCAAGCTGCGAGAAGTCATAGGTGTCAGGCGCGGTCCACGCGGTGCGCGCCAGCCCGTAGCCGGACTCGGTCGGGGTGGCAGCGAACGTGTAGAGTGTGATGCCCGCACGGGTGAAATCGCGGAACACGGCCGAGGTCGGATGATAAGTCGCCCACGCCATGCCGTTGTGCGGCTTGCCGTTGATGAAGAGCGCGGGCACGCCGTTGTGCGGCTTGACCTGCGCCGTGCTGCGCGACGGACGGCGCGGCACGAGTGTCACGGCCGCGACCGCATCATCGGCCGCGCTCCCGTCCAGACAGATCCGGGCATCGCCCAGGCACAGGGCCACGGCCTGCTCGCCGCCCGCAGCATACAGCGGCGCGCGGGCAGAAGACGCCACCTGTACCGTCTCGCCGGCCGCGACCTGTTCCAACGCACGCGGCAGCGTGAGCGGCACACGACCCACATCCTGCGCGCCGCGACGGAAGACGAGGCACGCCTCTCCGCCGGACATCGACCGGTCAAGCGTGAAGGCGAACGCCACGTCGAACGGTTCGCCGGCCTTGATCTTTGACGGCACTTGAAAACCAGAGACGCGGGCGAGCGGCCGGTCAGGACTGACCGTCTCGACCGCCGCGACGCGCAGCGCATAGGTCTGCTCCGCTTTAAGGTCGAACGCGATCAGCGCCAATGAGGTGAGCGGGAGATCAAGTGTCCCGTTGATGTCCTTCGACCAAGGCGCAACCCGCCATTCCGGCCACGGAAATTCAATCCATTGCCAGTCGCCAGCCGCCGCAAGAGGCACGCGCCGAGCGGTCCATTCGGCGTTGCGGGCGTCACGTGTCTTCACCGCCAGATCGAAGGCCGCCCCTTCATTTTTGACGCGCACGCGCACGGTGTCGAAACGCCGGGCCATTCTGCACGACAAAAAAATATCGTTGAATGCCGTCCCGGGTTTCGGCACGAACCGCCAGCGCAGGGCTGCAGGTTCCTCGGCCTGCACCAGGTCGCTGACGGCGAACTCCTTATCCAGACGCGCCGCGTCACGCGCGGTCGACCAGACATTCGTCTGCCCGCCGTCAAAAAGCAGCTCGGATTCACGCGCCTCCGCCGCGCCGGCCGCCACAACCGCCAACACCCAGACCGCACGCCGCACGGCGATGCTCATTGCCCGATCACATGTCTTCATGTCCGCCCCCCTTCTGACCTGCTAAAACGCTGCTCGCTGAAAATCGCCGCGCAGCTCCGAATTGTCCGCGTTCGGGAAATTCGCACGCTGCACCATCAGCACATACGCCACGCCTTTAACCGGATCGATCCACGCCTGCGTGCCGAAGGCACCGCCATGACCGAACGATCCCGGCGACAGCATGGCCGTCACGCCTTGCGGTTCACGCACCATGCCGCATCCCAAGCCCCAGGCGCAACCTGGCGTGAAACCGGTTTTCAGATCGCCGCTCTGAACGCTTGACATGGCCGCGACCGATGCCGACGACAGGATGCGCCGGCCGTTGAAACTGCCGCGCTTGAGCAGCATCTGGCAGAAACGCGCGTAATCCGGCGCGGTCGAGTAGAGTCCGCCGTTCGGGGCCGGGAACCGCGCGTCGCCTCGCGCGCAGTCATAGACCGGCGGCAACGCGGCACGTTCCAGCCGGTCGCCGGTCCGGCGGTACGAAACGGCCAGGCGCGCGAGCTGTTCCGCATCCGGATAAAACGTCGTGTCCCGCATATCGAGCGGCTTGAACAGCCGTTCCGCAAGAAAACGGTCGAACGGCATGCCGGAGAGGACTTCCACCACGCGGCCCAAGGCATTCATGCCGGACTGACTGTACTGCCAGCGGTCGCCGGGCGTAAACAGTGCCGGTTTCGCGGCGATGTGCGGCATCAGCTCCGCGAGCGTCCGCGCCGCGAGCTGATCGGCCTGGGCCGGCTCCGCCATGCCCGAAGTATGCGTGAGCATCTGGCGCAGCGTCGGAACCGCCGGCCGGCCGTCGGCGGTCTTCAATCCCGAAAATTCGGGAAGGTACGCGGAAACCGGTGCGTCCAGTTCGAGCCTACCCTCATCCAACAGCATCATCACCGCGCAGGCCGTGACGGGTTTGGTCATCGAGGCGATCCAGAACAGGGTATCCATGCACATCGGGCGCGCGGCTTCACGGTCCGCGAAGCCGTCGGTCACAGCCTGAAGCACGCGCTCACCATCCACCACGCAGGCCACCGCGCCGGCAACTTCTCCCGCATCGACATGGGCGTGGATCGCCCGCGACAGCGCCTCCTTCGATGGCGCGCGGCCGACCAGACACCCGGCCAGTACGCAGCATCCCGCCACACCGCCCCAAACTTGCATCTTGCTCATTCTTTCATACCTCCCTCTGGATCGCATTTCCGACATGACCTGCTACACGACTTCCGTCCGTAAGGCCGGATCGAGAAGATCGCGCAGTTCGTCCGCCACATGGTTGAAGGCCAGGACCAGAGCGAAAATCGCCAGCGTGACGAAGGTCATCTCCCACCACACGCCCTGCCAGAGGCGCAGCCGCGCGTTGTTGATCATGATGCCCCACGACGGCTCGCCCTGCACGCCGATGCCCAGAAAGCTGATAAAGACCTCTGTCGCCACCGACGCGGGGAACCGCACCGAAAAAGCGATCAGGATGATGTGCGTCACATTCGGCAGGATATGGCGGAACATGATGCGCGCATGGCCGTATCCCAACACCTGCGCGGCCTGCACGTAAGCGCGGTGGCGGTGCTTGATGACCTCGCCGCGCACATTGCGGCAGACACTGACCCAGGTCGTCAGGCCGATCCCGAGGTAGACCCCCGCCAGCCCCTGCCCCACCACCATCGCGACCGCAAGAATGAACAGCAGGCCTGGCATCGACGCCACCGTCGCGCACAGCCAGACCACGACACTGTCCGCACGCCCGCCGAAATAGCCGCCCAAGCAGCCCAGCAGCACGCCTAAGGGAATCGCGATCAGCGAGGTGATGATACCGACGTGAAACGCAATGCGCGTCCCCTGCACCAGGCGCTGCAGCACATCGCGCCCGAGGTTATCGCTGCCCAGCAGATAGAGCGGTTCGCCCGCCGGCCGGGTGCGGACCTCCGCGAGCCTCACAAACGCCGGCGTCACGTAGCGCGACTGCTCACGCACCGCGTTGTAAGCCGGCGTGCGGTCGGCCAGACGCGCCGCCCGGTAGACCGCCTCGCCGTACAGCGCGGCCCCGGCATACGCCAAGATCACGATCAGACACAGCCGCGTGTCCCACCGCCTCCATAACCGACTCAGGATGTTCGGCCTGTTCTTCATACTGACTGTCATCTCAATCTCACGCGCGGATCCAGCCATGCGTAGCAGACGTCCGTCGCCACATTCACGAGCTGGTAGAGCAACGCCCCGAGAATCACGACCGCGCGCACCACCGCCATGTCGGACGAGTGAATCGCATTCAGGCTCACGCTGCCCAGTCCCGGGATGCCGAAAAAGCTTTCAAGCATCAGACTGCCGGTAAACAGAAACGGCACCGACAGGCTGACGTATGTGACGATCGGAATCAGGCTGTTGCGCAAGACATGCCGGACCATGATCCGGGCGCCGCTCACGCCTTTGGCCTGCGCCGTGCGCACATACGGCTTGAAGACCTCGTCAAGAATCGCGGCCCGGTAAAAACGTACATCGCGGCCCAGTCCACTGACGATGCCGATCAGCACGGGCAACACCAGATAGGCCGCTGACTCGAAGCCCCAGAGCGGAAAGAGCCGCGCCTTGAAGGCCAGCAGAAATTGCCCGGCCAGCACCCAGACCACATAATTGACGCTCATCAACACCGTAGAGAGGATCAGCACCGCGCGGTCGGTCACGCTGCCGCGCCAGGCCGCGCAGAGCAACGCCAGCATCACGCCGACGAGCGTGCCGCCTGCCAGGATCGGGATCGTCAGCGCAAGCGAAGGGCCCACGCCCTCGCGCAGCACCTGCGCGACCGGCAGGCGGTGCTCGATCGACAGCCCGAAGTCGCCGTGCGCCAGGGAGGTCAGATAGTGCACGAACTGGGAATCCAACAGGCCGCGGTTTCCCTTTTCAAGGCGCACGCGCGGGGCAGACGGTCCCTCTATGTCTAGCGTCACCGCCGTCCATCCCTCGCGCACGGCGAACGTCAACGGCGCGGGGCCGTCGACCAGCGCCTCGTCGGCGGCGCCGGTCGCGCTCTCGCGCAGGCCGATCAACACACGGCCGGCGTTCACCCGGTAGAGGCCGGCCGGCAACGAGTAGGTCAGCGGCAGCCGCAGCAGGCCGGACTCAGGCCGGCGCGCGAGCGTCTCGCGCGGCACGTCGCCCAGCGCCCGGATCCGCGACCAGCGGCCGGCCAGCAGCGGACGGTCGTATCCGTGGCGCGCGTCAAACGCGGCCAGCGCTTCGGATGACGCATTCTTGCCGAGCACCACTTCGGCCGGCGAGCCGCCCACGACATGAAAAAGCACAAACGTGAGGACCAGCAC
>JAGOBZ010000135.1 GCA_017999015.1 Kiritimatiellia bacterium | reverse complement strand
CCACCTTGGCAGCCGCCGCCGTTTTTGCGGTATTGGGCTCTGCCGCCCGCGAGCGCAGCAGTCCGTTCAGCGGCCGCAGTTCGTCGGCCAGTCAGTCGCGCACCCGTGAAAGCGGTCTTACCGCGCGCGGCACATCGCAACCCGCCTCTACGCGGTCTTCTTTCGGACAGCGGGCCCCCGCCAGCCGCTCCTCGGCGGCGCCGGTTGCACCGCGCGTTCAGTCGGCGCCATCGCGCGTCAGCGCGCCGCAGCCTTCCGTCACGCGCGCGCCTTCCGCACCTGCGGTGACGCGCCAGTCTGCGCCGCAGCCGGTGCGCACCACGGCGCCGCGGCCGGTGGTCATGCAGCCGCGCCCTGCCAGCACGCCTAGCGCGGCCCCATCGCCCCAGACGCGCACCGCCGTCACACGCGCGCCCGACATCGGCAGCCGCACGGCCCCGTCCATCACGCGCTCCGAGCCGGCCGCGCCGTCGGCCGCCAGCCCGCGCGCGCCGGTCGCGGTCGCCCGCCCGCCCGCCGCCGCCACCCCGCGCACGCCCACCGTCAGCCGCACGGCCCCGTACATCACGCGCTCCGAGCCAGCCGCGCCGTCGGCCGCCACCCCGCGCGCGCCGGTCGCGGTCGCCCGTCCGCCCGCAGCCGCCACCCCGCGCACGCCCACCGTCAGCCGCACGGCCCCGTCCATCACGCGCTCCGAGCAGGCCGCGCCGTCGGCCGCCACCCCGCGCACGCCCACCGTCAGCCGCACGGCCCCGTCCATCACGCGCTCCGAGCCGGCCGCGCCCGGCCGGACACGTCCCGAAATCAGTGCTGCGCGCACGCCCGCGCCCGGTTCAAGCCGCGCGACACCGCCCGTCACGAGCCGCGAACCTTCGCCCCGGACGGCGACCATCGAACGGCCGACGCCGACTAGCGCGCGCACAGCGGCGGCGCGCATGGATCGCGACGCCATCAGCCGTCTGCCCTCCACAGCCGAACGCGCGGCGGCCACGCGTCTCACCCGTCCTGACGAGCGTTCGCAGATTCAAGCCGCCACACGCGGCACCGCCGCACTGAGCCACGGCGGCACCTCCAACGCCCTGCGCCCGCGCGGCACCGCCGACAGCCGCCTGGCGTACGCTCCGGCCTCGCTTCGTTCCGACGCCGGGCGTCTCTCGACGCGCGACACCTCGTTGTCGAACGCGCGCCGCAGCGTGCCCGAGCGTGTCAAGCCGCGCATAGCGGCCCCGCGCACTTCCAGCAGCCGCTATCAGGATGGGCGTTATTCGGTCTACTCGCCGCCCGCCCGTCATGCGGCAGGACCGTACCGCCCCGGCCACCACCGCCCCTACCGTTACGATCATGACCGCAGCCACCACCGCCGCGACCACCATTCGAGTTTCTATCTTGGGCTGGCACTCGGCTCCGGCTGGTACACGCCTGGCTGGTACGGCCCCGCCTGGTACGGACCGGCCTACTACCCCGCCAGCGGCTTCAGCTTCTCCTGGAGCAACCGCCGTTACGGCCTTTCCGTCTGGAACAGCGCGCCGGTCTACGCCACGCCCTACTACGACAGTTGGAGCTGCGGCGGCTGGGGCTTCAGCAGCCTCTACTACGGCGGCTGGCACTCCGGCTGGTACGGGGGCGTCTCCTACATCTACAATCCTTGGCCGGTCTACCGCACCACCTACTTCTACGATCCCGCGCCGGTCGTGACCCGGACCGAAACCGTCTATGTCACGCAGCCTGCCGCGCAGACCACGGTGATCTACGAGGAACCGCAAACCGCCTATGCCCCTGCGCCTGCCGCGCCGCTGAATGCCTATGCACAATCCGTGCCGGTCTCCACCACCGCGCCGCTGCTGCCGCAACCCGTCGCCGCTCCCGCCATAGAGCCGGACAACACGCTGTGGGATGCGGCGCCGGCCGTGGCTGCCGTCGATGCCGCGGCCATCGGCTGCTTCTGTCCGTGCCACTGCAATGGCCAGCGGCCCTGCATCTGCGCCTACCCGTGCGGCGCCGAATATGCGGTCGCCCGCGAAGAGTTTGACCTGAGACTGAGCTTCGCTTCCTACGCCGACACACTGGATCCCGAAACAATCTGGGTCGCGTATGCCGGACTCGACCGCGTGGCCGCGCTGGACGGCGACACCCTGTACGCCGATTCTGCCGCAACCGCCTATTAAAGCACGAACGACTCCTCTTCATGAACATCCTGCGCCACCTTCTCCTGCTTCCGGCTCTCCTGATTTTCGGTTGTGAAACAGTGGACCGTGCGCGCCGCGCGCAGGCCAGCGCAGAACGCCGGCCCGGTGAAACCAGCGTCACCGCCGCGCAGGCCGGCCTCTCTGCTGCGCACCCCTTCACACTCGCCGAGCTTGAGCGTGTCGCGCTGGAGCACCACCCCGCTCTACTTATTGCGCGCGAGGCCGTCGAAGCCGCCCGCCTGCAGCTCCGCATGACCCACGCGGGCCGCCTGCCCCAGCTCAACGCCAGCGCCGCCTACACCCGCAGCACGCAGAATGTGTGGGGCCGTCCCACCGCCTCGGAGGCGCGCGGCTCCTGGAGCGCCGGGGTCGGCCTCGACCTGCTGCTCTATGATTTCGGCCGGCTCGACGCCGCCGAACGGCAAAACCTGGAGGCGCTCATCGCTGCCGAGCAAAGCCTGCGCGATGCGGAACTCGAAACGGTGCATGCGGTGCGCGCCGCCTTTTTCGAACGCCACCGCAGCGTCCATCTGATGCGCGTCGCCGTCGAGAGCGAGAGCCAGTATGCCCAGCATCTAGAAGAGGCGCGCATCATGACGGAGGTCGGGACCCGCCGCCAATACGACGTGACCAAGGCGGAGGTTGACTGGGGCAACGCGCGGCTCGAGGCCGTCACGGCCAGCAACAACCTCGTCGTGGCCCACGCCCAGCTCAACCGGGCGCTGGGACTCGCCGAAAACCCGGATTACCGCATCGGGCCGGGCGAGCTGCCCGCCGCGCGCAGGCATCCTGACGCGCTGCTTGCCGACGCCCGCTTCAACGCGCCGTCGCTGGCCGTTTTGCGCGCCCGCGAGCGCGCGGCCTCGGCGTATGTGGATCAGACGATCGCCGATCTCTACCCCGAGTTCTCGCTCGGCGCCGACGCCGACCTTTCCGGACGCGGCTTCCCGTTCGTCTGGAACCTCTCTGGCGCCCTGCGCACCGCGCAGAATCTCTTCGACGGACACCGCAAGACCGCGCGCATCGACGAGGCCGTGACGCAGCTCCGCCGCGCTCGCGCGGCGGTCGCCGAGGCCGAGCAGACCCTTTCCCTCAACCTGGTCACCGCCGTGGCGGAGCGCGAAAGCGCGCGCAAACGCGCCGACATCGCGCGCCTGATTCAGAGGCAGGCGGAAGACAACCTCGCCATCGTCAACGAACAGTACCGTGTCGGCATCTCTTCTTCGATCGAACGCACCGACGCGCAAGTCGCCCTCACCCAAGCGCAAGCCAACGTCATCCGCGCCGCGTACGATGAGCAGGCCGCCATCGCGCGCATCGCCCGCCTGACCGGCGAACCTGTCACGCGATGAACACCGTCCCCTACTCCGATCTGGTTTCATATTATGTCGAGCGCCCCGACCGGCGCGCCGTCGACTTGCGCGGGGCGGGGGTGCCGGAGTGCGTGGTGCTCGGCCAAGCCCTGTACCGCCATGCCTATCCGCCACTTCAAGAACACTGTCACTTCGGCGTGGTTGAGCTGGCCTATGTCGAGAGCGGACTTCAGCCGTACAACCTGCAGGACCGTGAGTTCACCCTGTTCGGCGGCGAAGGCACCATCATTCCGCCGGACACCCGCCACGGGTCTTCGGGCCAGCCCTCCTATCCGTGCAAAAAAGCCTGGGTCCAGTTGCTGCTGCCGGAAGGCCGACGGTTTTCCTCTTGGCTGGGCCTGTCAAACGACGAGGCGCAGCCGGTCCTGGAGATGCTCCGCCGCCCCGCGAATCTCTACTCGAAATGGCCGTCCGACTTCCCGCATCGCATCAATCGGCTCTTCGCGGTCGCCGACCGTCCGCCATCGCCCATCCGCACCGCGATGCTGCGGACCGGTCTGCAGCACATTCTGTTTGAACTGCTCGACCGCAACGTGCCCGAGACCGCGCCCGCCTACCAACTGCGCGTGCGCAAAGTGATCATGTGGCTGGAGACGCACGCCGGCGACTCCCCGCCTGTCGAACGCCTCGCCTGCGAAGCCGGCTTGTCGCTCTCGAGCTTCAAACGGATCTTTCACTCCGTCACCGGCATGACGCCCCACGCCTATATTCTCCACAAGAAAATCGACCGGGCCATGAACCTGTTGATGGAGGGCGGCAAAAGCGTCACCGAGGTCGCGCAGGAATGCGGCTTCGTTTCCTCCCAATATTTCGCCACCGCCTTCAAACGCATGACCGGCGTGACACCCAACGAGGTCCTCCTCAAGCGTGGCATCGCCCTCCCCGCAGACACCGACGGGCAGTGATCCGGCGGATTCACGGTACGCCGAGGCGTCCGCGGCGGTCTCGGCGAGACCGCCCTACCGGGGGCGTATCTGGCTTGCGTGCGGACTTTCACAGAGCGGGCGGAGACGCCCACGCTCCCGACTGTGCTTCGCATCAAACACGCGATCGACTCGCACACCCCTGGTATAACCGATTACGGATTCACGACAATATGCATTTGCCAAGCGGGGTTCCCCGCGCTTATGCTGGTGGCATGCCTGTTTATCTGACCTTGCCGATTGTCACGGCAGCGGCCGGCGTGCTTGCCGGAGCCGGTTTTCCCGCCTTTGCCGCGGCGGCCCTGAGCGCGGCGGCGGCGGCATGGTTCGCGCGTCTGAGATATTCAGGCGGTTTCTATCTTCACGTCACGCTGGATCCCGCTGCGCCGGACAGCGGCATGCTGGCCGAGGCGCTCCGCGAAGCCCTGAAACGGCTGCGCCTCACGCAAAACCCGGTCACGCTGCGCATCGCCGCATTGCGCGCCTCCCCGCATCCGCGCATCAGCCTCACTCTGACCCGCGACGGCGATCTTGAAATCCTCTGCGACAGGAAACGGCCGTGCGCGCTCGGCTATCCGGGCTTCTGGATCGCCGACCACCCGCTGCCCCTTTGCATTCCCCACCTGCGCAGCCTCACTCTGCGTCTTACGCCGGCCGGCAAAGAACGCCTTCGAGCGACGTGCGGAAGCGCCGCCACCGTCACACGCAACGGCTGGGCCGCCCTTCTGCTAGCCGCCGTCGCCGCCTGCGCGTTCGACATCCCCGGCCTGCTCGCAGCCGCGCTGGGCTTTGCGGGCCAAGCCTATCTGCTGGAACACCACCCCGAACGTCCGCGCGGCCAACGTAAGATCAAACCGCACTGAACGATGGCACAGATAATAGAAATCGAGCAGACACATCTCATCGAACGTGAGCCGATTGCGGCCCGACACCTGCCACAGCCCCGTCATGCCCGGCAACCCTTCCAACCGCAGCGCGTGTCCCGGCCGCGTGTAATGTCCTTGATCGCTCTCCGGCAGCGGCCGCGGCCCGACCAAGCGCATCTCTCCCCGCATGACATTGATGAGTTGCGGCCACTCGTCAATAAACGTGCGCCGCAGAACGTGTCCCAGACGGGTCACCCGCGGATCGCGTTCGAGTTTGAAAAGACGTTCCGGTTGCCTGCGCCTCCGCTGCAGACCGGCGTGCAGCCGTTCGGCCCGCCGGGCCATGGTCCTGAACTTGAACACGGTGAAAGGAACACCTCGACACCCGTAGCGCGTCTGCCTGAAGATCACTGGTCGCCCATCGCACGCCCAGACCAGCAACGCCGTCAACAACATCACCGGCGAACAGACAACCGCCAGACACAATGCCAACGCGCGTTCAGCCATGCCGCATCGTTGCGGTTGCACGTTCAACCGGAATTCAAACACGCCCTCGCGATTCGGCCGGCACCGGCCTTCCCGCACCAACACAGGCGCGCACGCGGCCGGCACCGCCGCATCATTCCCCGCCTGAACGGCCAGCGCCAAGAAATCAAGGACATCCCCCGCCTTGCCATCCCCGTGAACTGTGAAGACTACGCGCATGTTTGACGCATAGTATCCCCCTTCTTTTATGCCGCTTCAAGCCTTTCATGTAATCGGTGACAGGGGTACGCGAGTCGAATGCGTGTTTGATGCGAAGCACAATCGGTCGCGGGCGGAGGCGGGGAGATGGACGATGGGCTGCGACCGGTTTGTGGAGTGCGGGAGCTTGCTCCCGCTTTCCAAAGCGGCGGCAAGCCGCCGCGCTCCAAAATGAGCCCGCGATCCCGATTTCCTGCTCCCCGTTTCACTAGAAACGCATGTTCTTCGCACTCCTCTGTCGCCAACCGATTACGCCTTTCATGGTTGCGGCCCGAACTCAAAAAGAAACGTTTCGCCGGGGGCCATGTCGAGCGTGAAGACCGGACCGTCCGCGATGTTCTCGCCGGTGAAGAAATCGCTTACCGAACCCGCAGCACCCGTGTCGAACGTCACCTTGCCGCCCTGTTCATCCGCCATCGCCGAGAGCCGTCCTTCCGCCGCCCAGATCGCCGCGCGGCCGTCCTTCACGTAACGGTGGACGCCTGCAAGATCTTCAAGCGCACGAACCAGTTCCGGCGGACAGGCCGGTGTTCCGAGGAACACCTCGTTCCCGCTCTGTGCGTTCTTCCGCACGGCGATCGCGGCCGTGCCGTCCTCGAACCGCGCCCACGTCTCCGCGTCGGAAGCCTCCACGCCGAAAAGGCCGACGTACGGCTTCGTCGCCTCCGTGGCGAGGCGTTCGGGGAGCCCGCGCCTCCGCCCTTGTTCCGTCGCCGTCGCGCGGCCGGTCGCGGGCGCGAGCGCCTTGGCCTTGAAACCTGTGAGTCTCTCGATGCCGCCAAGGTCCTTGCCTCCGGGCGTGAGATAGCCCGGCGCCCAGCACCAGACGCGCGTGACACCCGGTTTCGCGGCCCGCTGCGTTTCGATCGCCGCGAGCTTCTCGGGCGTCATGTACCACGCGCTCTGGAAAATCTGGAGCTTCGCGTCGAGCGGCTTTTTCAGGACATCCGAAAGGAGGTACTGCCCGTACGGCGCACCGGCGCGCCCGTACGCGGCGCGCGGCGCACCCACAAACAGTGACGAGACGCGCCCAATCGACACGTACATCATGGACTCCTCGTCCACGATCGCCGCCACCTCCGGCGCGAACGGGTGCTTGCGGTCGAACATCGCGCGGTCGAACGGTTCAAGCTGCTTCATCAGCTCCCAGAGCCGCGCGTCCATGTACCAGCCGCACGCGGGCAGATCCATCCACCAGCAGCCGAAGCCGCGGATGATCGCCTGCGCGGTGTTGCGCAGCAGCACCTGCCGCGTCTGCGCGAGATCCATGCATACGCCCTCCTGCTTGCGCGCGGCCTTGTCCGGATCGAGGAATGTTCGCGAATCGTCCTCGAAAAGCCACAGCACGCCATGCCGCATCACCGTCTCTGCGGCGTTCATCGCGGGCGCCGTCTGCCCCCAGGCGCGGTCTTGATAGGAGATGGGCGAGCAGAGAATGTCGAGATCCTTCGCGGCCTTGTCGAGAAGGTGCTGTACGCCGTAGTGGCCCGACGTGCCCGCGCCGCGGCTGTGTCCCGCAAACTCCCACTGGTAGCCGTAAAAAATGAGGACGAGCTTTTTACCGGCGGACGCCTTGCGGCAGGTGGCGGCGACTTCCGCGACGAAATCCGCCATCTCTTCCTGCAGGTAGAGGCGGAAGTCGACGAGCACCCGGTCCTTCACCGGATCGGCGAGCGTCGGGGAACTGAAGATGTCCAGCTTGCGCTCGGCGAGCGTCGGCACGTCCGCTTCTGGGCGCCCATGCCTGCGGCGCCACGCTTTAAACGCCGCCTTCGTGGAGGGGTCGTAGCCGAAGAAGGGCTTTGTCCACGTGTCCCAGGAGAAGAACTCGCTCGAGTTCTGCGGCGCCGGATGGATACCGGGGAAACGGGCCGGGGACTTTTCGCCGGGG
>JAGOBZ010000134.1 GCA_017999015.1 Kiritimatiellia bacterium | reverse complement strand
TTGTTTGAGGCGGGATGGACGGATGAATGGGATGTCATTATTTGCCTCGTTTCGAGCGAGGCGCTTCAACGTGAACGACTGATGCGGTTTAGAGGCCTGACAGATGAACAGGCCCGCAGACGCATCGCCGCGCAGATGCCGGTTGCGGAAAAAGCAGCCCGCTCACATCTCGTGGTTCATAACGATGCCGATGCCGAGGCGTTGGCGAGGGAGGCGGAAAAAGTCTACCGCTTCCTGACGGAGAAAGCCGATGAGTACAGAAAACGAGTCACCTGAGCAGAACACACCGCCGGCGCAGCCCGCGAACCGTGAGGCAGGCGGCGACGCGCCGCGTTCGAAATGGGCGCGTTTCGCGTCACGGCCGCCGATCAGTCCGGTGGCGCGTCCCTCGGGCTCGGGAGACCGCAACAAGCGCCGCGACGGACGCGGGGGCGGGGGCGGGGGACAGAACAACCGCCAGCGTCCGCAAAAGCACCATAACCGCAGCGGTGCGCCGCATGGCGGACCCGGTCAGCGGCAGAAACTGCCGTTGGGCCTGCCGTCAGATGACTATGACCAGCCCGATCTGCCGCCGCGCACCGCCGCGCCTGCGCCTGACGCGAACGGCCAGCAGCCCGTGCCGCAGGAGGGTGCCGCGCAGCCCGTTCTCACACGCGGCCCCATTGTCGAGGTCTATCAGCCGCCTGTCCCGGAAAATCTGCCTGACCTGCACCTGACCGATCTGCAGAAAAAAGAGGTCGCCGACCTGCTGGAGCTGCTGCCCAACGTCAATGCTGAAGACGCCAGTACGCTGCGCAAGCACGAGATCATCTTTGAAATCATCCGCAGCTACCTGCGTCGCGGCGGCACCGTGATCACCAGCGGCGTGCTGGAAATCCTGCCGGACGGCTACGGCTTCCTGCGCTCGCCCAAGAGCAACTACCTGCAGTGCCCCGAGGATGTCTACGCCTCGCCGTCGCAGGTGCGGCGCTTTGCGCTGCGCACCGGCGATTACGTTGAAGGACCGGTGCGCGATCCGAAAGAGAAGGAGCGTTTCTTCGCCCTCGGCCGCGTCGACACAGTGAACGGCAAGCCGGCGGCCGAGGCGCGGCGCACGGTCCATTTCGAGAACCTCACGCCGCTCTTCCCGGACCGGCGCATCCGTCTCGAAACCGCCGACACCGAAATTTCCATGCGCGTGATGGATATCTTCACGCCGATCGGCTTCGGCCAACGCGGCTTGATCGTCGCGCCGCCGCGCACCGGCAAGACCGTGCTGCTGCAGAAGGTCGCCAACGCGATATCGGCCAACCATCCGGACGCCGTCCTGATCATTTTATTGATCGACGAGCGCCCTGAAGAGGTGACCGACATGCAGCGCAACACCAAGGCGCAGGTGCTGAGCTCCACCTTCGACGAGGCGCCGGAGCGCCATGTGCAGGTGGCCGAAATGGTCATCGAGGTCGCCAAGCGCCAGGTTGAAAACGGCAAGGACGTGGTGATCCTGCTGGACAGCATCACGCGGCTGGCGCGCGCCTACAACACGGTGCAGCCCCACAGCGGCAAGATTCTCTCCGGCGGCGTCGACGCCAACGCGCTGCACAAGCCGAAGCGCTTTTTCGGCGCGGCCCGCAACATCGAGAAGGGGGGCAGCCTCACCATCATCGCGACCGCCTTGATCGATACCGGCAGCCGCATGGACGAGGTGATCTTCGAGGAGTTCAAGGGCACGGGCAACATGGAGCTGAACCTGGACCGTCAGCTCGTGGACAAGCGCATCTTCCCTGCCATCAACATCGAGAAATCCGGCACCCGCAAAGAAGAGCTGCTGCTCTATCCCGAGGAGTTGAACCGCACCTGGATTCTGCGCCGCGCCCTCAACGGTGTGCCGCCGGTCGAGGCGATGGAAATGATCGTCAAGCGGCTCAAAAACACCAAGAGCAATGCCGAGTTTCTGGTCAGCATCAAGGATGCGTGACCGGGCGCAACACTGTTTTTTTGCGTGAATTCGGGATGACGGCGTGTTATCCTGCTTACCCTTTTTTTTGGTGGCGAAAGAAGCGAAAGGTGTTTTAATCGGATGAAAGTGGATACCCAGAATATTGGTCCCTGCAAAAGCAAAGTGATCGTGAAGGCCGAGGCGGATGAGACCCGTAAAGAGTACGGCGAGGTCATGCGGGCCTTTTTGCGCGAAGGACGCGTGCCCGGTTTCCGACCCGGCAAAGTCCCGCGCGAGATCATCAAGCGCGAGTTCCACAAACAGATTACGGAGGAGGTCCAGGGCCGGCTCTTCCGCGCCCTCTATAAGCCTGCCTTGGAGCAGGCCGGCGTCAAAATGGTGGCGCTGCTCGATGTCAACGACATGCTCTTCTCGCCCGAGACCGGCATCACCTTCACGATGACGGTCGACACCGAGCCGGAGTTCGACCTGCCGAAGTACAAGAAGATTCCGGTCTCCTTCGATGAACCGGCCGTCACGGAAGAGCAGGTCGACGAGCAGATCGACCGGCTGCGCAAAGCCTTTGCCAAGTTTGAGGAGGCGCCCCCTGAGCACGCGATCGCGGGCGGCGATCTGGTCAGCATCGATTTCGCGGGCCTCGTGGACGGGCAGCCGGTCCATACGCTGGATGAGGCGGCCAAACCGATCTCCGAGGGCACCGGCTTCTGGGTGCAGGTCGAGGAGGGGCGCTTTCAGAAGGAGATCCTTGACGCGCTCGTCGGCATGAAGGCCGGCGACACCCAAGCGGTCAAATTCAAGTTCGCCAAGGATCATGCGATCGAAGCGCTGCGCGGCAAAAAAGCCGAGTACAGCGTGACGGTCAAGTCCGTGCGCATGCGCCTGCCGACGCAAGATGCCGAGCTGCTGGCGCAGGTCAAGCTCGAGTCCCTGGATCAACTGCGTGATCACACCCGCGCGCGCATGCTGGAGTCTGCGGTGCAGGCAGAGAAACATCGCCGCGAACAGACGGTGATCGAATTCCTGCTCAAGAAGGCCGACTTCGACCTGCCCGAGTCGCGGGTCGCGGAGGAGATCAACAACACGCTCGACCGCATGATGAATGAGGCGCAGTACCGCGGCCTGACGCGCGAGGATCTGGAGAAGAACCGCGAGGCGATCATCGAGAACGCCTCCGTCACCGCCAAGCGTCAGTTGCGCCTGCGCTATCTGCTCGGCCGCATCGCGGAGCAGGAAGGCATCACCGTCAGCGACGCCGAGGTCGACGCCAAGATCCAGGCGCTGGCCGACGAGTACCGCTCCACGCCCGCTCAGCTCCGCGCTCAGATCGAGAAGAACGAGCGCATGGGCCAGTTGCGCGCCCAGCTCCGCGACGAAAAGACCATGCAGAGCCTGCTGGACGAGGCTAAGAAATAAGTGAGACCCACCATGATCCATCCCCAAGACAACATGCTCGTGCCGATCGTGGTCGAGCAGACCGGCCGCGGCGAGCGCGCCTACGACATCTATTCGCGGCTGTTGCAAGACCGCATCGTGTTCATCGGCACGGGGATCAACGACGAGGTCAGCAACCTGATCATCGCCCAGTTGCTCTTCCTCCAGTCGCAGGACGCCACCAAGGACATCTCGGTCTACATCAACTCGCCCGGCGGCTCGGTGACCGCCGGCCTCGCCATCTACGACACCATGCAGTTCATCACCTGCGACGTCGCGACCTACTGCGTGGGCCAGGCGGCGAGCATGGGCGCTGTGCTGCTGGCGGCCGGCACGAAGGGCAAGCGCTATTCGCTGCCTAACGCGCGCATCATGATCCACCAGCCCTGGGGCGGCGCGGAAGGCAAGGCGACCGACATCAGCATCGCGGCCAAGGAGATTTTGCGCCTCAAAGACCGCCTCAACGAGATCCTCGCGTCTCATACCGGCAAGGACGCCGACACGCTGGCGAACGACACCGAACGCGACTTTTTCATGTCAGCCGACGAAGCCAAGGCGTACGGGCTTGTCGACGAGGTTCTGGCAAAGCGCACGCTGGAGAAATAAGATGGCCCGTCGCACCCCAACTTCGCCGGACGACATGGTTTGCTCGTTCTGCGGCAAGAGCGCGCGCGCTGGCGCGCTGATCATTCCCGGTCCCGGCGCGAACATCTGCGGGGACTGCGTCGAGATCTGCACGCGCATCATCACCGAGAACGCGCCGTCCAAAAAGAAAAACGGCGGCGGCGGCGCATCCGCGCTGCCGGCCCTCAAAGTGCCGCCGCCTGCCGAGATCAAGAAGTTCCTCGACCAGTACATCATCGGCCACGATCACACCAAGAAGATGCTTTCGGTCGCGGTGCACAACCACTACAAGCGCTTGAACCAGCCGGCCGGCGGCAAAGCAGATCCTTTCGCGGACGTGGAGATCGAAAAGAGCAACATCCTGCTCATCGGCCCCACCGGCTGCGGCAAGACGCTCTTCGCGCGCACGCTGGCGCGGCTGCTGGACGTGCCGTTCGCGATCGCCGACGCCACCACCATCACCGAGGCGGGCTATGTGGGCGAGGATGTCGAGAACATCCTGCTCTACCTGCTCCAGTCGGCGGATATGGACGTGGCCAAGGCCGAGCGCGGCATCGTCTACATCGATGAGATCGACAAGATCGCCCGCAAGACCGAGAACGTCTCGATCACGCGCGACGTCTCCGGCGAAGGCGTGCAGCAGGCGCTGCTCAAGATCCTTGAGGGCACCGTCTCGCGCGTGCCGCCCCAGGGGGGCCGCAAGCATCCGCAGCAGGAGTACATCGCGATCAACACGCGCAATATCCTCTTCATCTGCGGCGGCGCCTTCGTGGGGCTGGAATCCCTCGTGCGCCAGCGCGAAGGGCGCAAGACCATCGGCTACGGCGAGCAGCATAAGAACGCGCGCAAGGCCGCCGCCAAGGACGGGCGCCCCGCGCCGCTGGCCGTGCAGCCGGAAGACCTGATCCGCTTCGGACTGATCCCGGAGTTCGTCGGCCGCCTGCCGGTGCTCACCTCGATGAGCGAGATGACCGAGGACGATCTGGTGCGCATCCTCACCGAGCCCAAGAACTGCCTGGTGCGCCAGTACCAGAAGCTGCTCGCAATGGGCGGCGTCTCGCTCGCCTTCGACGATGCGGCGCTGCGCGGCATGGCCAAGCTGGCCACGCAACGCAAAACCGGTGCGCGCGGTCTGCGGGCCGTCATGGAAGACCTGATGATGGAGATCATGTTCGAGGCGCCGGGCAACGCCAAGTTCAAAGAGGTCCGCATCACCGAGGAGATGGTGAACGCCCTCGAGCAGGGCGGTGCCGCCGCCTCGCGCCTGCTGGCGTGAGGCCCGGGCGGGTTCCTAATTTCCGCCTACCGGGCGGCTGACAGCTCGAACACGGCGGAGTCGTAGTCGCCCTCGAGCTTGACGGGCAGGCCCATGGCCATCAGCGCCGCGCCGCTCAGCGCCTTGCCGTTGACGCGCGAATGGTCGCGCTTTTCTTTGTTGAGCTCCGTCAGCGTGTAGCGCCGCGCCGGATCAAGCCCCTGCAGCATCAGCGGCGCGGGGAAGTCGCTCATGATGCCGCGGTTGAGGCCGTACAGGAACACGACCGCCTGGGTCTTGTCGTCGTTGACCGTCATCAGTGCGGCGTAGTTGTTTTCCCACGGCGAGACCAGCCGGTAAAGGTCGCCCTGCTGGATCACGGGGCGCAGGCGCTTGTAGTCCGCCACCGCCTTCTTGGCGAAGGCGATCTCGTTTGTCGTCATGCCCTTGGGGTGCAGTTCAAAGCCCAGGCGGCCGGACATCGCCACGTCGAAACGGAACTTGAGCGGCGTGGTGCGGTGGGTCTGGTGGTTCGGCGAGGCCGTCACGTGCGCGGCCATCGCGCACGCCGGGTAGAAGTGCCCCGCGCCCCACTGGATGAAGACGCGCTGGCGCGCGTCGGTGTTGTCGGAGGTCCAGAACTCGTCGGCGTAGCGCAGGAAGCCGTAGTCCATGTGGGCGCCGCCCGACGAGCAGGCCTTCATCATGATGCCGGGATACTTCGCGTGCAGGCGGCCGAGCAGGTCGTAGAGTCCGGCCGTATAGTCAAACCAGAGGTTCGGCTGGCGGTCGGCGGGCAGGAAGGTCGAACCTGCGTTCATGAAGTCCGCGTTGGCGTCCCACTTGATGTAGGCGAGCCCCGGAATGCCGGTGATCAGCGCATCCATCTGGCCGAAGAGGTTGTCGCGCACCGCAGGGTTGGTCATGTCCAGCACCACCTGCGTGCCGCCGCGCCCCTTGCGCAGCAGGCGGCTCTTCTCCTGCAGCACCCACTCGGGATGGAGCTCGACCAGCTCGCTGGTGGTGTTGGCCATCTCGGGCTCGACCCAGATTCCGAATTTGAGGCCGCGCGTTTTGGCCTCCTCCGCCAGCGCGCCCAGCCCGCGCGGCAGCTTCTTGTCGTTGAGCACCCAGTCGCCGAGGCCGCGCTTGTCGTCGTCGCGCGCGTACTTGCCCTTGGCGAACCAGCCGTCGTCGACCACGAACATCTCGCCGCCCAGCTCCTTGACGCCGTCCATCATGTCGGTCAGCGTCTGTTCGTTGAAATCGAAATAGGCGCCCTCCCAACTGTTGAGCAGCACGGGCCGCAGCATGCGGCCGTCGCGCAACTGGTGGTCGCGCGCCCAGCGGTGCAGGTTGCGCGAGACCTGGCCCTTGCCTGCCGCGGAGTAGGTCAGCACCGCCTTGGGCGTCGCGAGCGTGCGTCCGGCCTCCAGCGTGTACGCGCCGTTGCCGGTGTCCGGGCCGGCGTTGACCGCCAGCGCGTTGACGTAATCGTGCTGCACCGCGATGTTCCAGGCGCCGCTCCAGGCCAGCGCCGCGCCGATCACGCGGCCGGCGGTCTCAGTGGCCCGCTCGCCGACCGAGAGCATGAAGGCGGGGTTGTTGCCGAAGGCCGAGCGCACGCCCGAACGCGAGGTCATGCTGACCGTCTGGCCCAGCGCCACCGGCGCTTCGGTGAGCTGTCCCTCGCTCGACCACTGGCCGGTCAAGGAGAGCAGGTGGTACTGCTTGGCCAGCAGCGGAAAGACCAGCGCCAGCGCGTCCATGCGCATGAGCTTCACCGGCGCGGACTCGTCGTGGCGGATCTCGACCCAGGTCTCGATCACGTCGCTCGCCTCGCACGCGCGGAAATGCTGCGTCACGAAGAAGGGATAGACGGAGTCCTTGAGCGCGAGCACCAGATGCGTGACGCCGGGCTGGTCTTCGACCGTCCGGGCGCCGGCGTCAACCAGCTCGGTCGAGGTCACGCCGTCGGCGTGGATCACGGCGAGCCCGCCGAACTTGTTCATGGTGCCGGGCGTGTTGTCGCTGCCGTAGACCGAGTAGGTCGCGGGCTTGCGGTGGCCGAAGAAGTTGCCGCCGACCCAGCCGTTCCACGCCAGCGCGGCGGCCTCGTCCGGCGCGCCGAGAGACGGACCGTAATGCACCAGCAGCCAGGTCTCGCCGCTCTTCTGGAAGGCCATCGTCGTGTTTTGGGTCTGGAGCAGGAAAGCCTTCTCGACCGGGGCCGCCATCGCCGCCCAGCCCGCACACGCGGCCAACGCCGCCATCCATCCTGTACGCATGGTTCTTCTCCTTTGTCTCGATGAGTGAACACAAGCAGTATACCGGGCCGCACACACCGGACTCAAGCGGGTAATCGGCTGGCGGCCGGGATTAAAGAGGAGGGAGGAAGGAGAAAGGAGGAGGGAGGAAGGAGAAAGGAGATTGGACAGCCAAGCATGCGGGCGTGAATGGCACAGGAGGAGGGACGAGCGTCCGCTCGTCCAGCCGTTGAACATGCAATGGGTTGTCGGCCGTTCGGCTCGCGATATCACTGCCGAATAATATCCAGACCATCTAACTGCGGACGAGGCCGCCCGCTCACCGGCCGATAACGCGCGGGCTCGTCTCGCCTTCGAGGACGACGTCTTCGAAAGCGAGGTTCTGGAATGGACGCGCCGGCGTGTCTTCGAAGATGGAAGGCTCGCGCACCTTGCCGCGCACATGCTTGAAGCGGATGCCGTCGAAGACGGAATGCGTGGCGTGCTTGTAATAA
>JAGOBZ010000133.1 GCA_017999015.1 Kiritimatiellia bacterium | reverse complement strand
CTTTTCAAACAGCATGTTGCCGAGGCGGGCGGCAAACCAGATCAGGCCGAGCTGAATGACGAGGGTGGACATACGGCCGGTCAGCGAGGGCGCGGCGGACTCGCCGCCTGATGCGAAAACCGGACACGCCAGGAACGCGGCAACCGCCAGCAGAACAGAACACCGCCCTGCAACCGGGAACAAACCATTTGATTTCATAAGAGACGACCACATGTATCTTGGCAAGAAACGGGGGTGGCCGGGTTTTCACCCGACCACCCCAATGCAGCGCGCGAAGCTGAATTACTTCAGCTCAGCTTTAATTTCAGCCAGCTTGGCTTTGAGCGCGTGGGGCATGCGGCTGCCGAACGGCTCATAAGAACTGGCGACCGCCTCGATCTCCTTCTTCCAGCCTTCGGCATCCACGGAGAGCAGCGCCTCCATCGTCGCCTTCAGGCAGGCCGCGTCACGCTTCGAATCGACATAACCGCTCATGTCGATCGCGTCGGGCGTCGGCAGGAAACCGATAGGCGTCTCCTTCGCCTTGCCTTTACCTTCGATGCGTTCGCAGACCCACTTCAAGACGCGGGCGTTGTCGCCGAAACCGTTCCACATGAAGCCTTTTTCATCCTTGCGGAACCAGTTCGTGAAGAACACCTTGGGCAGCTTGTCCGCATCCGTGCGCAGCGGCATGGTCAGCCAGTGCAACAGATAGTCGGCAGCGTTGTAGCCGAAGAACGGCAGCATCGCCATCGGATCGCGGCGGACCACGCCGACCGCGCCGAGGTTGGCGGCGGTGGTTTCGGAGCCGGCGGCCGATCCCATGAACACCGCGTGCGTCCAGTCTTTGGCCTGGTTCACCAGCGGGATCACGGTCGGGCGGCGGCCGCCGAACAGGAAGGCATCGATCGGCACGCCGGCGGGATCTTCCCACTCGGCGGCGATCACCGGGCACTGCGAGGCGGGCGCGGTGAAACGGGCGTTCGGGTGCGCGGCCTTGACCTTCTTGCCGTCCTTGTCGACCGTCTCGGGCGTCCAATCGTTGCCCTTCCAGTCGATCGCGTGCTTCGGCGCCGGAACGCCCATGTCCTCCCACCAGATGTCGCCATCGTCGGTGAGCGCGCAGTTCGTGAAGATCGTGTTCTTCGTGATCGTGCGCATAGCGTTGGGGTTGCTGTCCATCGAGGTCCCCGGCGCCACGCCGAAGAAACCGTTTTCCGGATTGATCGCATACAGACGGCCATCTGCGCCGATCTTCATCCACGCGATATCGTCGCCGATCGTCTCAACCTTCCAGCCCGCGAGGCGCGGTTCCATCATGGCGAGATTGGTCTTGCCGCACGCGCTCGGGAAAGCCGCCGCGATGTAATACGCCTTCTTCTCCGGCGAAGTGAGCTTCAGGATCAGCATGTGCTCAGCCAGCCAGCCCTCTTTGCGGGCGAGGCTGGAAGCGATGCGCAGCGCCAGGCACTTCTTGCCGAGCAGCGCATTGCCGCCGTAACCCGAACCGAACGACCAGATTTCGCTCGTCTCGGGGAAGTGCGAGATGTACTTCTTCTCGATCGGGGCACACGGCCAAGCCACATCCTTCTGACGCGGCTTCAGCGGCGCGCCGACCGAGTGCAGGCACTTGATGAACTCGCCGTCCTTACCCAACTGCTTCAGCACCTTGGAGCCGACGCGGGTCATGATGTGCATGTTGACCACCACGTAGGGCGAGTCGGTCAGTTCGATGCCGATCTTCGAGATGGGCGACCCGATCGGCCCCATCGAGAAGGGAATCACATACAGCGTGCGGCCCTTCATGCAGCCTTTGTAGAGGCCGGTCATGGTCTTCTTCAATTCGGCCGGAGCAACCCAGTTGTTCGTCGGGCCGGCATCTTCTTTGGTCGCAGTCGAAATGTACGTGCGGTCTTCGACGCGCGCCACATCCGACCAGTGCGAGCGGGCCAGGTAGCATCCCGGACGCTTCTTGGCGTTGAGCTTGACGAACGCGCCGCTCGCCACCATGCCCTCGCAAATCGTGTTGTACTCTTTCTTGGAGCCGTCACACCAGTAGATCTCCTTGGGCTGGGCCAGCTTGGCAAAATCCTTCACCCAGGCAAGCAGCTCTTCGTGCTGGGTGGGGAGTTTAGCTGCGGCCGCTCGGGCGGCGGGCTTCGTTGCCGTCGTCTTACACGCGCATTTGTCGGTTTTCTTACAGGGCATTGTGGTGGTCTCCATGCTTAACGGTTTGTCACTTTAACCGCTCGCGCAGGCTACAGGCATGAGCAGCGGTAAAGTTGGCGCAGTATGATACAATTTTTTCGGACTGTCGGCAAACGAAATCATCAGCCGACCAAGGCAACAAAAACGAAACGGGAAGCCGGCCTCGACAATCATCGTCCCGCGCTTGACTTATCGGACCCGTTCACTTAAGCTTGATGTTTCCTGCGGTGCGTCTAAGGAGACACTCCCCGCTGCGGGTGATCTGGCTTTTTCCGGCCTGATTTGCGCTTTACATGCGGCGGGGATATTCTCTATAGTGTGCGCCGGAAAGTTAACAGAAAAGAAAAACGCGGAACAAGGACCGCAAAGCAGACTATGAGCCAGATCGATAAAACAGCTATTCGGAAGCAATTCCAGCGCCATGAGCGCGACACCGGTTCGAGCGAAGTCCAGATCGCCGTTCTCACCAAAGAGATCGAGATGCTGACCGAGCATCTGAAGGCCAACAAAAAGGACCACAGCTCCCGTTACGGGCTGATCCGCAAGGTAAACACCCGCCGCAGCCTGCTTGACTATCTCAAGCGCGAGGATGAGGCCGCTTACCAGAAGATCATCAAAGAGCTGAGTCTCCGCCGCTAAGCTGCGGCGTACCGGCCACGCGCGGATGTTTGTCGCGTGGCCGTGCTTTTGTCCCGCGTGAGCGGACCCCTTCAAGCGGACACCTCATCACTCCCTGAGTGAGCCATCTTTCCTGGCGCATGAGCTTTCCGGTCCTTGTTCGCTGAAAGGAAAAAGCACAGATGAATGATACGACCTCGGTCTCCGTCCAAGTGGGCGGAGCCACAATGACCATTGAGACCGGACTGCTCGCCCGCCAGGCGGCCGGAGCCACGGTTTGCCGTTTGGGCGATTCCCTGATGTTCTCCGCCGTGACCTGTACCGACAAGCCGCGCGAGGGTATCGACTTTTTCCCGCTGCAGGTCGAGTACCGCGAAAAATACTACGCGGCCGGCCGTTTCCCCGGCGGCTTCTTCAAACGCGAGGCGCGCCCGAGCGAGAAAGAGATTCTCACGGCACGTATCACCGATCGCCCCATCCGCCCGCTTTTCCCCGACGGCTACCGCAATGACGTGCAGATCAACAACATGGTCCTCTCGGCGGACTGCGAAAACGACACGGACATTCTGTCGGTCAACGCCTCCTCGGCCGCCCTCCATATCTCCGAGATTCCCTTTATGGGACCGATCGGCTGCGTGCGCGTGGGCCGCATCAACGGCGAGTTCGTCATCAACCCCACGCAGTCCCAGCGTAAAGAGAGCGACCTCGACCTGATCTATGCCGGTACGCGCGAGCGCTTTCTGATGATGGAAGGCGGTGCCGCCGAGATCACCGAAGAGGATTTCCTCGCCGCCATGAAGGCCGGCCACGCGGAGGTCGTCAAAATCATTGACGCCCAGCACGAGCTGCGCAGGCTGCTCGGCAAGCCTGAAAAGGTGATCAAAGAAGAGGCCCCCGACGCCGAAAAGATGGCGTTCCTCTATGCCAACGGCGAGGCCGCCTTGCGCAAAGCCCTGCTCATCGGCGACAAGCTGGAACGTCAGAATGCGGTCAAGGCGATCAAGGACGATTTGCAGGCCAAGACCCTCGAGAAGTGGCCGGAAGAGGTCACCGCCGCCTCTTTCGTCACGCTCTTCGACACGCTCGAGATTGACCTCGTCCGTAAGAACATTCTTGAGGACGGCAAACGTATCGACGGCCGCGGCACGGATGAGATCCGCAAACTCTACGCGCAGGTCGGCGTCATGCCCCGCGCCCACGGCTCGGCGATTTTCGAGCGCGGCGAGACCTCGGCCCTGGGATCCGTCACGCTCGGCACCAAGAAAGACGCGCAGGATCTCGACGCCATCACCGGCGGCGAAACCAGCAAGTCCTTCATGCTGCACTACAACTTCCCGCCCTACTGCGTCGGCGAGGTCGGCCGCCTCGGCAGCACGGGCCGCCGCGAGATCGGCCACGGCGCCCTTGCCGAGCGCTCGCTCGCGCGGATTGTGCCGCAGGATTATCCGTACAGCATCCGGGTGGTCTCAGACATCATGGGTTCAAACGGCTCCTCCTCCATGGCCTCCATCTGCGTCGGCGCGCTGGCGATGATGGACGCCGGCATTCCGATCAAGGCACCGGTCGCCGGCGTTTCGGTAGGCCTCTTCACCAACAAGGACGAGAGCCAGAAGATACTGGTCACCGACATCCTCGGCTCCGAAGACCATTGCGGCGACATGGACTTCAAGGTGGCCGGCACCCGCAAGGGCATCACCGGTTTCCAGGTCGACCTGAAACTGCGCGGGCTCACGTGGGACGTGGTTGAATCCGCGCTGGCGCGCGCCAAGCAGGGCCGCCTCCAGATCCTCGACTTCATGACCACGGTGCTGCCCGAGCCGCGCGCGGAACTCTCCGCCCACGCGCCGCGCATCACCGTCATGATGATCCCCGTGGACAAGATCGGTGCGCTGATCGGCCCCGGCGGCTCGAACATCCGCCGCGTGTGCGAAATCTCGGGCGCCCAAATCGACATCCAGGACGATGGCTCGGTCAGTATCTTCGCCAATAATGCCGAGTCGCTGGCCATTGCGCAGAATGAAGTCTCCGCGTTGACCGCCGAAGCTGAAGAAGGCAAGATCTACGAGGGCACCGTCACCGGCATCAAGGAGTTCGGCTGCTTCGTGGAAATCATGCCCGGCAAGGACGGTCTTTGCCACATCAGTGAACTCGCGGACCGCCGCATCGGTTCCGTTGAGGACGTCTGTAAGGTCGGCGACAAGATGATGGTCAAATGCATCGGTATCGACGACCGCGGCCGCATTAAGCTCAGCCGCCGCGAGGCCATGCGCGATCTCGACGCGCAGAAACAGAACGGCTAACCCCGTCCAGGCAACAGCGCATGGTCATTGAAACCGGATTCATGACGCGGCTGCTCTGCATCGCCTTGTCGGGCGGAGCGCTGCTATTCGGTCTCAGTGTTGATCTGGCCTTGCTGATGCTTGTGCAGACACGCCGCCTAAAGCCCGGTATGCCGGTGCATCCAGGATTGGTGCGCGGACCATTTGGCGTGGTTGCGGTCCAGCTTGCGCTGGCCGCAACTCTTTTTTTTGTGCTCCCGACGCTGTTCAGCGCGGCTCAGGCAGAACCGGTTCAGGCACGTGCGCTGCTGACCGGTTCCCTGCTCTATGCCTTGCTCGGAGGGTGTGTCGTGGCAGCGTCTTTGCTCTACGCGCGCGCGCCTTTTGTGCCTACGTTCATCGGCCCTCGCCACGCTGCATGGCAAGCGAGTCTGAAAGGCCTGGTCTTCGGTTTGGCCGCTTTACCGCCGGTGGCCGTGCTCTCACAGGGCATCAGCGTCGCGTTGAACGCCTTCGGCCTGGAGCAGCAGCCGCAAGTGGTGTTCCAGTGGCTGAAGGACGACAGCGTACCCTGCGGCATGCGCCTCGGCTTGATTGCGGCGGCGGTGTGTATCGCGCCGATCGTTGAAGAGTTTGTTTTCCGCGGTATCCTGTTCCGGGCGCTGCTGCGGCACCGCAGATTTCCCTATGCGGCCCTGCTCTCCGGCGCATACTTCGCGCTGGTGCATCTGCATGCGCCTTCGTTCCTGCCGCTGCTCGCCCTGGGCGTAACGTTCTCAGCGGGCTACGCCGCGACCGGCTCGATCCTGACGCCGATCGTGATGCATACGCTCTTTAACGGAGTCAGCCTACTCGTTTATTTTTCTGGACCGGGCTGAACGTCGCCGGGCGGCGGCAGAGTGAGCGACCAGAGCGTCGCGATGTTCCGGGCCACGTCGGTGTTGTCGATCGTGCCCGCGAAGCGTTCCGCGCCGGGACCGTACGCGAAAAGACGTACCGGTATGTCGGTATGGCTGGTCGTCGCGTAATCGATGGCCAGCTTGCCGTCCGTCAGGCTTGAGGTCAGCGCGCCCGTTTCATGGTCTGCCGTCACCAACACCAGTGTCTCCCCATGCTTCCGTGCGTATTCGACCGCCGAATGGACCGCCCAATCCACCTGCAGCGTGCCGCGGACGGTCAATTCGGGGTTGTTGCCGTGTCCGCCGCCATCGGTGATGGTGCATTCGACCATCAAGAAAAAACCTTTGTCGTTACGTGGGAGACGCGCGAGCGCGGCATCGGTCAGACGCGACAGACAGGTTTCATTGTCCAGCGTGCCCTTGGCCATGAAACCCAGCACGCGCCGGCCAGGCGGCGCCTGCTCGAACGCCTCGTGATTCTCGATCACCGCATAACCGGCAGCCTCCATCTCCCCGAGCACATCGCGTGTGTCATCCCGTTTGCCGCCCTTGTCTTTGGGGGCGAACCAGGCTTTGCCGTTGGCGTTGCCGATCAAAACCTCGTACCCGCACGCGGCCGCGAACGTCGCGACCTGAGAATAATAACTCCGGCTGCCGACATGCGCGTAAAAGCCGGAGGGCGTGGCACCGGTGATCGCGTCGGAGGTGATGATGCCGACCGCACGCCCCTGCTGCCGCGCCAATTCGGCGACAGACGTGAGGCGGCGCTTGTCGGGATCGAGCCCGAGATGACCGTTCTTTGTTTTGACACCGGTTGCCAGCGCCGTCGACGCTGCGGCGGAATCCGTCACATTCGACTCCAGCGAAACCGTGTGGCAGTAGCCGGCCACCGGCAACTGCTCCATCACCAGACGGCCTTCGGCCTTGTGCTGATACAGGGAGGTCAACTTGACCGCGCCGGCCCCCATGCCGTCGCCGATCAACAGAATGATATTCTTCGGCACCGCCTGCGCACGCACTGCCGGTAGCGGCGCCGCGAGCGCAGGTGCCGTGTAGGTCTTGTCGAGCGTGAGCTGCTTTTTAATGCCGGCGATGCGCGTGTCGTCGCCGAGCGTCATGGCAGCCACCATCCACGCGCTGTCGCGAGCCTCCAGACGGACCGCCTTGACCGCGAGCCCCTTGAGTTTGAATTTCGAGGCGAACAGCGAGACCTGCGTGTTGTTGTTGTATGCGGTCCAGACCCGCACCGCATTCTTGTAGGCGTCCGGCTTGGCCCAATCCGCGACATCGCGTCCGCACCGCACGTGGAACTCGGAGGTCGAGCCATCCGCATAATCGACAAACAGCACACCGGTCATCTTCTGTTCTTTCGCCGGCGGACACCAGGCGGCGCCATGCAGCAGGTACAGATACGCGCCCGGCACGTTGTCGACCGGCACGTTTGCGGACTGAGGCAGATATGCGCGCTTCGGTCCGCCAAGAACGATACATGACTTGCCGCCCGTCACGGCGTCGTTCAAGACAGCGAACGGGATGCCGGAAATCTTCAGCGTGCCGGGTTTCATGACCGACAGATCGTTGCCTCCCTGATCGGTCCAGCCGCCCTGCCGATCATCCGCCTGGCGGTCGGCGAAGGCCGTGTTGGCCCCCGCTCCCAGCGGCAGCGGCGTAAACGCAGGCGCCGCATAGGCGCACAGGGCGGAGAGCGAGACAAACCAACCGGCAGACAACAGGAACGCAGGCATTCTCATCGTGGTGTTTTCCAGATTCGTGGTTTCACAGGCAGAAAATGAAAGGCGCTACACTAGCATCCCATAGGATTGGCCGACAACACCGGCCCCTTGATTGGCACTTATTATGCGGGGGGGCGAAAACCGTCAACCCCTAAATTTTATCAAAAAAGTGTCGGCTTCGGAGGCGATCGCCTGTAGCCTACAGGCGCATGAAAAAACTAATTCCCCCGCGCGCGCGACCGGCCAGTGCAACACCTGAAGTTTTGAAAACGGCCACGCGGTGAAGTACACTTCCTTCTTGTGATTGCAAGGAAGGAGACAAAGTGACTTACACGCGCGTGACCGAGATAGAGC
>JAGOBZ010000132.1 GCA_017999015.1 Kiritimatiellia bacterium | reverse complement strand
GGGATATTGGGCCTGAGCTTCCGCTACTAAAACAAGCCCCGATGTGCTGACCGCTAATGTGTCCGCCTACGCGACGATCTGAAGTGTGGGCGGTTTTTTTTGTGTAACGGCAGCGGGATGGTCGTGATATGGTTCATAGGCTGTTGACGAAATACGGATTGATCGTTCATGTTGCCTGCATCTGCCTCTTCCCGGTCGGAATGTTTGGCCAATCGCGCGTCACCGGGCTTACGCCGCTCTTGTGGCTCGCCTTTATGGTGGTTGAGTGGGTGTTCCTCCTGCCTGCTGTTAAGCGCGGTGAAACGTTGGCAGACGCGCGCCGCCGTGTGGCGCATGCCATTGTGTGGGATCCGTTTTTATATGCAGGTATCGCGTTCGTGGCTTTGGCGGGGGTTCAATGCCTGAACAGCGGCCTCGAACTGGTTTACCTGCCGGACGCGGATATCTGGCAGTTGAGTGAGCCGTCTGTCGCGCGGGTGCCGTTTGCCGTGGAAAGGTGCGCTGCGTTCGCGCACCTTGCGTGGTTTACGGCATGCTGTGTGGTCGGGGTCTCGTTGCGGACTGCCGCAGGTAAGGCCGCAAAACGCCTCCTGCTTCAACTGCTTGCATGTGTCAGCGGTGCGATCGCTTTCTGCATGGTTGCGTTGGCCATGCACGGTCTCGTTCCCTATGAGACATGGGCGAAAGGGGCCGGGATGCCGGTCGCTGGCTCCTTCTTCGGATTCTGGATGCTGTTGGGGGTCGGATTGTTTGCCGAGAAAACGGAAAGAGAACAACGCATGTCGCTGTTGCCGTTTGCTTTGGCCGGAATCGGCAACCTGCTCGGCATGCTTTTTTTTGCATCTCCGATGTTAACGGTTGTTTTTTTGGCGGTTGGCGTGCTCCTGTTGTTTTACGGAATGGTCTATCTCGCGCCCTTGATCTCCAAAGTGGTGCAGCTTAAGTTGTTTGTGGTTCATTTCGTTTGCCTCGGCGCTGTTGCAATCAGCCTCGTTTATCTGTTCCCGCAGAACCCCGTTGCCGAAAAGCTGAAGCTTGCGCTGCGGGTTGAGGAGCATTGGACGGCACTTGCGGCTCGCAATGAGGTCCGTTCGGAGGCCGCGTTGTCAGTCTGGCAACAACACCCTTGGACAGGGGTCGGGGCTGACGGTTTCTACCATTATGTGGCCTTGGCCGTGAAACAGGACCAATGGCACCTCATCGACCAAGACCGGGCGCTTGTTTTCAGCGACGGCGTCCAGTTCCTTTGCGAGTATGGTGTTTTCGGTGTCGGCCTTATGCTGGCAGCACTCATAGCCCTGCTCATCCCGTTGTTTTACAGGGCCCGGGTTCTTTGGAAGCACAAGGAGCGGCACAAGGCGTCCGACCGCGCCTTCTTTATCCTGCGTCTCTCGCCGATCATAGTGACGGGTTGCGTGGCTGCCGTTCTTTGCTGTCTCGAAAGTTTTGTAGCCAGTCCGTTCAGGGCCCCTTCTGTAATGCTGTCGTGGGTGTGCGTTCTGGCCGCGCTGCCCGTTTTTCTGCCTGAGAGAGGGCATGACGGCTAAGGATGCCGCATGGATTTTGGCTTGGGCTGAACCGGCCGGATGCGCTACACTATGATCCTCAATTTGGAGATGCGTGATGAGTGATACCGATCAAACCTCTTCCGGCGAGTCCGCAGGCGCCTCGCGCCGTCCGATGTACTACGGCGGCGGCAACCGCGCCATCTATTACGGCGGCTCCGACCGGCCGATGTACTATGGCGGCGGCGCGCCTGCGGCCTATGCCGGCAGCGGATACGGCGGCTCCTACTATTACGGGGGAATCGGCAGCGGCGGTGGCGGCGAGGAAGACGATTCGCTCATGGGCGCCGTGACCGTCGGCCGCATGCTGCGTGTCTGCACGCAGCGCTGGGTTACGATCGCCGTGTTTGTGAACATCGGTTTCATCGTGGCCTTTGCCGTGTTTAAGATCTCGCCGATGATCTTTGAGGCCGAAAGCGTGTTCGAGATGAGCATGCGGCGCTCGTCCTACTCCAACCTGCGGCCCGCCATCATCGACGCCGACATCGGCTCGACCATGGACGAGGTCTTCAACACGCGGCTGGCCCGCCTGCGCAGCCGCGCCGTGATCGATCAGATTGTCAGCCAGTATCGCACCGACTATCCCAGTTCAACGGTGACGGATGAGGATCTGATCAAGACCTTGGTCAATTCAAAAATGACCCTGCAGCGCCGTTCGCGCCTGATCCGCATCACCGTCCGCTCCACCGACGCCGAACTGGCCACAAATTTGGCCAACGCGTATGCCAAGGCCGCGGAAATGTTCACCTCGGACCAGAACCGCGCCGAATCGGAAGTGGCCGTCTCTTGGCTCTCCTCCACCACCGAGCAGCAGAAGCGCAACCTCGAACGCGCCGACAAGGAGATGCTTGATTTCCGTGTGGCGAATCAGCTTGATTTTATGGCCAGCGAGAGCGAGACCGCTCAGCAGGCGCTTTCCAAGATCAACGCCGATATCCTCGGTCTCGAGAGCGAAATCACCAAGGCCTCCGAACTGCGCAAGACGCTCGAGGCGATCCAAAGCGATCCGGAAAAATTTGGTTCGCTGCCGGATTCCGTGCCGCGTTCGCTGGAGATCGGCACCTCCTTCCAGTTGCTCCAGAAGACCCTGGCCGAGAAGAACTCGATGCTGGCCCGCTATACCGCCAACCATCCCGAGGTGAAGATCAAGGAAAAAGAGGTTGAGGTCTATACCCAGCAGTTCGCGGATGTCGTCTTCCGCGCACTGGAAACCTGCAAGGCCAACCTCGATCTGCTGCAGCGCCAGTTGGCGCAGCTCACGCCCAAGCGCGACGACCTGATCAAGAAGCTCTCCGATCTGGAACTGAAGATGGTTTCGGCCAAGATGAAGCTCGAACAGTTGGAGCGCGAGCGCGAACTGGCGGACATCACCTACAAGTCGCTGCTGCAGCGCACGCGTGAAGCCCAGTTGGCCTCGGATGAAAACACCGCCATCATCAAGCAGGTCGAGCCGGCCTTCAAGCCCACCAAGCCGGTCCTGCCCAACCCGCTGATCATCTTCCCGGCCGGCCCGGCCATCGGCCTGCTGCTGGGCGTGCTGTTCGTTTTGGTGCTCGACCACCTCGAGGACAAGATCGTGGGCATCTCGGACATCGAGCACCGCCTGCGTCTCAAAACGCTGGCCGTCCTGCCGCACATGCGCCGTAAGAAACGCGAGCAGTTGGCGCGACTGGTCACCGACGATAAATTCTCCCAGTTCGCCGAGGCGGTCGCCGGCCTCCGCAATCTGCTGGATTCGCCGCGCTATCAGGAAATGTCTAAAGTGGTGCTCTGCATGAGCACGCAGCCGGGCGAGGGCAAGACCGTCACCTCGTGCAGCCTCGCCGCCTCCTGCGCGCAAAGCGGACAGCGCACGCTGCTGGTCGACTTTGACATGCGGCGCCCCCGCCTGGCGCGCATTTTTGAAAAGAAACAGGGGGAGTTCAACAGCCTGCCGCATACGCTGGCCAAGGCCGATCCTTCATTGTTCGCCTCGCTGGCGGTGCCGTCCGGCGTCGAAAACCTCGATGTTGTCCTCTCCAAGGCCTCGTCGGAGATCAGCCCCGCCAATCTGATGGGCAGCGGCATCATCGTGGAGTTTTTCTCCTGGGCGCGTCAAAACTATGATCGCGTGGTGATCGATTCGCCGCCGTTCGGCATCGTCGGCGATGTCATGACGCTCGCCTCGCTCGTGGACTCGGTCATGATCATGTGCTGTCCCGACCGCACGCGCTTCCAGCCGATCAAGCACGCGGCGCGCACCCTTACGGAGTCCGGCGCGCGCGTCATCGGCGTGATCGTGAACGACGTCGATTTCGGCCGCCGCAACCATTTCAGCCAGTACGACTATCACTACCGCTACGCCTACCGCTACACCTCGCGCTACGGTGCCTACGGCCAGGGTAAAAAGCGCACGGGTGCCGCAGGTCCCGAAGGGGGCAAGCCGAGTCTCGCGGCTGCCGCCAGCAAGCCGGTCTACGGCGATGATCTCGCCCCGTCTTCACAGACCCAACGGCAGGACCATATCGACCTTTCGATGACTGACGACGAATAGGGGGGCGACGATGCAGCGCATCATGGTGACAGGCGGCGCCGGGTTTATCGGCTCGGCGTTGGTGCGCCAACTGATCCGAGAATCAGAGCATGAGGTCCTGGTCCTCGATGCTCTCACCTACGCCGGCAACCTCGCCTCGCTGCGCGACGTTGACGCGCACGCTCGCTACCGCTTTGCGCAGGCCGACATCTGCGACCGCCCCGCGATGGAACGGCTCTTCGCTTCATTTCGCCCCGATGCGGTCATGCACCTCGCCGCGGAATCGCACGTCGACCGCTCGATCGACGGCCCGTCGGCCTTTATCCAGACCAATGTGGTCGGCACCGCCACGCTGCTGGAAGTCGCCACCGCCTACTGGCGCGGCCTCGACGGCGCGGCGCGCGACGCCTTCCGCTTTCAGCACATCTCCACCGATGAAGTCTACGGCTCGCTGGGGCCGACGGGCCTTTTCACCGAGCGCACGCCCTACGATCCGCGCTCGCCCTATTCGGCCAGCAAGGCGGCCTCCGACCACCTGGTGCGGGCCTGGCACCACACCTATGGCCTGCCGGTCCTGATCACCAACTGCTCCAATAATTACGGCCCCTTCCACTTCCCGGAAAAACTGATCCCGCTTGTCATTCTCAACGCCCTCGACCGTCGGCCGCTGCCGGTCTACGGCACCGGCGACAACGTGCGCGACTGGCTCTATGTCGAAGACCACGCGCGCGCACTGCGGCTGGTCTTACAGCGCGGCCGGCCGGGCGAGACCTACAACGTCGGCGGCAATAGCGAGCGCACTAACCTGCAGGTGGTCGAAACCATCTGCGATATCCTGGACAACCTTCATCCTTGCGCTGAAGAGCATGATAAGTGTTTGCTGAAAAACGATAAGCGGTCCTTTCGTCAACCATCAACCATCAACCATCAACCGGCAAAGGCGATTAAATCCTACAAAGATTTAATCACCTTTGTAAGCGACCGCCCCGGCCACGACAGACGCTACGCCATCGATGCCGCCAAATTGCGCGGCGAACTGGGCTGGGCGCCGCAGGAAACCTTCGAGACCGGTATCCGAAAGACCGTGCAGTGGTATCTCGACAACGCCTGGTGGTGGCAGCCCATCCGTGACAAGAAGTATGCGGGGCAGCGACTGGGCAAGGGTCATTTCGTTGATGATTGATTGTTGATGATAGTTGGGGTTCAATACGAAAAAGCAAAGATTCATGTCAAGCATCCTCCCTTCTGCCCGTAGGTGAGAAACATGGGTGAATTGAAGACATTTGAGACTTTGGCATGTTACATTAAGGGACGCGAGTTAAGACATGCCCTTTCTCGTTTTTGTAAAACCTTGCCAAAGGAAGAGGAATATCGGCTTAAAGACCAGATCGTTCGTGCATCACGATCAGTAACCGCAAACCTAGCCGAAGGCTATGGCAGGCATCATCATCAGGAGAATATTCAATTTTGTAGAATTGCTAGAGGATCTTTATCGGAAACTCTAGATCATCTTAACACAGCTTTGGATGAGGAATATCTGAGTGATAAAGATTATGGAGAACTACGAAGTATGCTGTCAGACACATGGAAAGTTCTTAACGGCTTCATAGCATATCTTAAGAAATGTGCGGCCGATGGGGTGCCAGGGAGCGAATAAGAATCCGTGACATCAATCATCAACCTATCAATCATCAACCTATCAATCATCAACTATTTTAAACGGAGTTTAAAATGAGAAAAGGCATCATCCTCGCCGGCGGCGCCGGCACGCGGCTTTATCCGATCACGCAGGTGATGTGCAAACAGCTTCTGCCGATCTTTGACAAGCCCATGATCTATTACCCGCTTTCGACCCTGATGCTGGCCGGCATTCGCGAGGTCCTCATCATTTCAACGCCCGAGGCCACGCCGATTTTCCGCAATCTGCTGGGCGACGGCGCGCAGCTCGGCATGCGTATCGATTATGCCGTGCAGGAGGTTCCCAACGGCTTGGCTCAGGCCTTTGTGCTGGGCCGCGATTTTCTCGGCGACTCACCCGCCTGTCTGGTGCTCGGCGACAATATCTTTTACGGCGACGGCATGCGGCGCATGCTGGCCGAGGCCGACGCCACACCCGGCGCGACGGTGTTCGGTTACTGTGTCAACGATCCTGAGCGTTACGGTGTCGTCAGCTTTGACCGCGCGGGCAAGGCTGTGTCGATCGAGGAAAAACCTGCCCGTCCTAAGTCCAACTATGCGGTGACCGGCCTCTACTTCTACGACAACAGCGTCGTCAAGGTCGCTGCGCGCCTCAAGCCCTCCGCGCGCGGCGAATACGAGATCACGGATCTTAACCGTCACTACCTTGAGCAGGGCGCGCTCACCGTCAAACTGATGGGCCGCGGGTTCGCCTGGCTCGACACCGGCACGCACGATTCGCTCGCCGACGCCACGGCTTTTGTTAAGGCCATCCAGGATCGCCAAGGACTCAAGATCGCCTGCATTGAGGAGATCGCCTGGCGCATGCGCTTCATCGACCGCGACCAGCTCGCACGCCTCGCGGATTGCCTGAAGAAATCCTCCTACGGCGAATATCTCCTCCGCCTGCTTGCGCAAGAGGGAATAGATCATGGGGAGAAGTGAATAGTGAATAACGAATAGTGAATACGAATAGTGAATAGTTGGGGAGGGGCGGATGAACGCTCAACTTTCAAGTTTTGTACGGCACCGGGAGGGGCAAGCGTCTGCTTGCCCTTGCGAATGAAAGCCGGTAGGGCGGTCTCGCCGAGACCGCCGCCGACTGGACGAGCAGACGCTCGTCCCTCCCGGCACGCAGAGGTCAGCGGTCAGAGATCAGAGATCAGCGGTCAACACCGCAATAACTATTCACTATTCACTATTCGTTATTCACTTTCTCTTCTCCTTCCTCCTTGTAATAATTGTTCCGCGTCTGACATTCGGCCCCTTGTCACTGTCCGCCGCTTGTGTTAATCTTACCACTAACAAGGCCATGCAGGAATCCGGTTGGCCTTGTGGTTTTTTTGATGCGTAATTCGTTTGTTTTTAAGTACTTACAAAGTGTGTTCGCGCCGTGCGCGTGCGTACTTTGCGGGGACGGAGTCTTTTTCGTTCCTGTTTTCAAAGTTCGCGATTCCCGGTTCGGTCGCTGAGTGCGCCGGGACAGGGGAGCGCGAGTTCTAAGGAACCCAGCCATGAGCAAGATGATGACGCGCCACGTGTATACTTCCGAGTCGGTCTCGGAGGGCCATCCCGACAAAGTGTGCGACCAGATTTCCGACGCGATTCTGGACGCCTGCCTGGCGAACGATTCCGCCGCGCATGTGGCGTGCGAGACGGCGGTCGGCTCCAACCTCGTCGTGAATGTCGGCGAGATCACCTGCAAGAACTGGGACCGGATCAACCCCGGCAAGATCGCGCGCGATGTGGTGCAGGACATCGGCTACGACACCCCGTCCGAGGGGTTCAGCTTTGACACCTTCAACTATGTCTGCGCGTTGCACGGACAGTCGGTTGACATCGCGCGCGGCGTCAACAAGGTCAAGCCCGAGGATCAGGGCGCAGGCGATCAGGGCATGATGTTCGGCTACGCCTCGAACGCCACGCGGCAGCTCATGCCGGCGCCGATCATCTTCTCGCACTCGCTGCTGCAGTTCTTCACGACGCTGCGTAAAAACGGCGAGATCGCCTACCTGCGTCCTGATTCGAAGGCCCAAGTCAGCGTGCTGCACGAGAACGGTACCGCCAAAGAGATCACCGCCGTCGTGATCTCGCATCAGACCCGCGAAGTGCCGATCACGCGCATCCGCAAGGAACTTGAGGAGGCTGCGCGCGCCTTTCTAAAAGACACCGGCATGCTGACCAACAAGACCAAGTTCTACATCAACCCCACCGGCCGTTTCGTGGTCGGCGGACCTTGCGGCGATTCCGGCGTGACCGGCCGCAAGATCATCGTCGACACCTACGGCGGCGTCGGCTCGCACGGCGGCGGCGCCTTTTCCGGCAAGGACCCCTCGAAGGTCGACCGTTCGGCCGCCTACTACTGCCGCTACGCCGCGAAGAACATCGTGGCCGCAGGCCTCGCCGACAAATGCGAGATTCAGGTCGCCTACGCCATCGGCGTGGCCAAGCCGCTCAGCATCAATGTCAGCACCTACGGCACCGGCCGGATCGACGATGAGAAAATCGCCAAAATCCTGATGGCGAATGAGATCTTTGACTTCCCCCCCGGCATGCTGATCAAGGACCTCGG
>JAGOBZ010000131.1 GCA_017999015.1 Kiritimatiellia bacterium | reverse complement strand
CGAAGAGAATGCCTACGGCGATGCCGCTGGTGAAACGGTAGCCCGCGACAGCGTTCGGCACGGCCGGTGACTTCGTGTCGTATCCAAAGAATCCTCCCATGATCCAGAGAAACGACGCGGAGCCTAGGGCCAGGCCGGATTTCAGGGCGAATCCAATCGTCGCGAAGACCATTCCCGTGAAACGCCGACCAATCGTCCATTCCGAATAATCCGCGACGTCAGCAAAAATGGCCCAGGTCAGCGGAATGGTCGGTGCATAGACGATCGAGATTCCTGCCGTGAGTCCGACCATGCCCCAGACGTTTGCCGGCGACAGAAGAAAGAACGCGAACGTGCCGAGGGTCGCGAGGGCAAAGCCGGCGGCTGACACGGCCTTCTTGCCGAATTTTCGCGCGAGCGGCGGCGACAACAGAATCACGATCATGATTAGGCCGGTGCCAAGCATGTTGATCATGCTGTTGAAAACGTCAGCGACGTTGGAGCTGGCCAGGTTCGCGCGGTCTCCGTGGACGATGTAGCCGAGCGTTTCAAGAATGCCGCCGCGCGATTCGGCGCCTGCGGTCGCGACAAGACCGAACTGCTGCACAAAATCGAACATCGCCGCCTTGTCGGCATAGTGATGGTAGTAGTTGTACAGCGCGCCGCCACGAAAGGAGAGGATGGCGAAATGGACCAGCGTCCAGCAGAACATGATCTTCCACGGGCTGTTCTTGAGCAGATCGAGGAAGTCCTGTTTGGGGGAGGACTTCTGCCTGGTGGTCGGCTTGATGCGCTCCCTGGTCGTGACAAACGTAAAGAGGAACAGCACCAAACACAGCGCCGCCCAAATCGTCATGGTCATCTGCCAGCCGTATTGCTTGTCGGCCATGGATGCAACTCCGCCGGCGGCGTGCTTTGAGGCGAACTTGGCCACGAGCGGCAGCGTGAAGCCGCCGACGATGAACTGCGCGGCGTTTACGGCGATGAAGCGGAAGGAATTGAGCTTGGCGCGTTCGTTGATGTCACCCGTCATCACGCCGCCGAGCGCGGCGTACGGCATGTTGTTCATCGAGTAAATGGTCATGAGCAGCGTATTGGTAATCGCGGCGTAGGCGACCAACCCAGCCATGCTCCAGCCTTTGGGCGTGGTGTAGGCCAGCACCATGATGACGGCCCACGGCACGGCGGTGAACAGAATCCAGGGGCGGAACTTGCCCCAGCGAGTGTTGGTGCGGTCGGCGAGGATGCCGACGATGGGATCAGCGACGGCGTCCCACAGGCGCGGCCAGAGCAGGATGGCGGCAGCGGCGCCGGCAGTGAGTCCAAAGGTGTCGGTATAGAAGTTGAGCTGGAACAGCACCATCGTCATGAAGACGAAATTGGCGGCGGCATCGGCGCCGCTGTAACCCACCTTTTCAAGGAACGGGAGCTTCTGGGGAGTTGCGCTCATGGGGTCCGGAAGATTATTTCCTCACCATTAGAATTGTCCGCTGCAGATCGGTGTCGCGCGAGGAGGCACCAACCATGATCTCGAACTCGCCCGGCTCGACCACGTACTTCATGTTTACGTCATAGAACGCCAGCGACTCGGGCGTGATGTCCAGCGCCACGGTCTTCGTTTCGCCGGGTTGGAGCCATACCTTCTTGAAGCCCTTCAACTCCTTCACCGGGCGCGTCACCGAACTGACGCAGTCGCGGATGTACATCTGAACGACCTCCGACCCGGTGCGCCTGCCGGTGTTTGTCACGTCCACCAGGACGCGTGTCGAGCCGGTGCGGGTGATCTTCTTCTTCGCGAGCCGAACGTTATGCAGCTTGAACGCGGTGTAGCTCAGCCCGAAGCCGAATGCGAACAACGGCGACACGTCGTCCCAGAGATAGCCGCGGCGCGCGGAGGGCTTGTGGTTGTAGAATACCGGCAGGTGACCGACCGAACGCGGTATCGAGATGGGCAACTTGCCGCCGGGATTCACGTCACCAAACAACACGTCCGCCACGGCGCGCCCACATTCCTGGCCGAGATACCAGCACTCGAAAATGACCGGGACTTTGTGCGCCACGTTGTGAATCGAAAGTGGGCGGCCGTTGAAGAGGAACACGATGATCGGTTTGCCTGTCGCGAGCATGGCGTCTACAAGTTCATCCTGGCGGCCGACCAAGTTGAGGCTGGTCCGGTCGCCCATGTGCTTGAGGCCCCAGGCTTCGCGCGAGGTCTGTTCGTTGCCACCGATGGCCAGCACAATGACGTCTGCCTGCTTCGCGACCTCGACCGCCTCGGCGATCTGCCGGCGATCCTCGGCCGGATCGCTGGCCACCACTTCGTCCTGCTGCCAAGATCCGCCCGCCGTTATCTTGCAGCCCTCGGAATAGAGCACGTTCACGCGGTCGCCGACCTTGGCTTTGATGCCCTCGAACACGGTGACGTTGTGCTTGGGCATGCCGCTGTAACCGCCGAGCAACGGGCGACGCGCGTTCGGGCCGATGACGGCGATGGTCTTCAGCTTCGCCGGATTGAGCGGGGCGAGATTGCCCTCGTTCTTTAGCAGCGTGATGGTCTCGTGCGCGGCCTGGAGCGCCAACTCGCGGTGAGAGTCACAGCCGACCACGCGGTCTGCTTCGTCGGGGTCCACATACGGATCGTCGAAGAGGCCCATCTGGAATTTCCAGTGCAGCATCGGCGCGACGAGCTCGTCGAGTTGCTTCTCCTTGAGCACCCCTTTGCGGACGAGTTCAGCGAGATGCAGGTAGCAATCCGGCTCAGGCAATTCGATATTCACGCCCGCCTCGACTGCGAGCCGGCATGCCTCCTTCTTGTCCTTCGCCACAAAATGGCCATGGGTGTCGGGCCGGTAGGCGAGTTCCCAGATCGCGTAATAGTCGGAAACCACGAAGCCCGTGAAACCCCATTCCTTCCGCAACACGTCGCGCAGCAGCCATCTACTGGCGTGCGACGGAACGCCGTCAATCTCGTTGTAGCTGGCCATCACGCTGACAGCGCCGGCTTCGCGGAGTACATCGCGGAACGGATGCAGAAACGTCTCGCGCAGCACGCGCGCGGAGACGTTCACCGGCGCGCAGTTCTGACCGGATTCCGGCTGCCCGTGCGCCGCGAAATGCTTGAGCGTAGCCATCACGCGGCGCTTGTCCTTAGACGTGGCGTCGCCCTGCAAGCCGCGCACCGCCGCGATGCCGAGGCGCGTGTTGAGATAGGGATCCTCGCCGTAGGTTTCCTCGACACGGCCCCAGCGCGGATCGCGCGCCACGTCCACCACCGGCGTGAGCGCCTGATGTGTGCCGCGCACGCGGGCCTCATAGGCCGTCATGGTGAACAACTGCTCGACCAACGCGGGATTGAAGGTCGCACCCAAACCGATGGGCTGGGGGAAGCTGGTGGCGTCACGGGCGGCATGGCCGTGCAGACATTCCTCGTGGAAAACGACCGGGATGCCGAGCCGCGAGTTCTCCAGGAAGAACTTCTGGATGGCGTTGGTCAACTCGGCCATCTGCCGCGCGGTGCGTCCCATCCACGGTGCGGCAGGTGGCGCGCCGGCATCGCTGGGGCGACCGACTTGGCCAAGCCCGTGGCCCTTCCTGAACGCCGCTTTCGCCTTGGCGAGGTCGAAGTTGCCCTCGGCATCCACGAGCTTGTCCTTCTTCTCCTGCCAGACGCACATCATCTGCGCGGCCTTTTCCTCAAGCGTCATGCGCGCGAGCAGATTTCTGACGCGCTTATCGAGGGCGAGCGCGGGATTCTTGTACGCAGGCAAATTGGACGCGGTTCGCCCGCCGCGACCATTGCGAACAGTGGGTCTTCTTTTCATTGAGCAAGGTTGGTTCATGGTTTGGCGGGGCGCATCAGTCGCACATCAAACACGCCGCCGGTGAAGTTGTGCTCCACCTCCGGTTGCTGCTCGCCCACGGCGACTGCGTCCAGCGTCGCCGTCTCGCGGGACTGCCTGGCGCGCTCATCGGCGGCGAGGCGCTCTCGCCGGCTGGCGATGGCATCCTTGGTGGTGAGCTGCCAATAGATCTGGTAGCGCATGTCGTGCAGGCGGAAGAACGGCATGAGTGGCAGACCGTCGGCCGATTCCGGCACCGCCACTTCCGTGAGGCGGAAACGCATCGGTCCCGCCGCAGCGTCGGGCTTGACATGGCCCGGCAATTCGTCGGCGCGGGCGAGGAGGACCGGCACCTGATCCAGCGGGATCATCGGTCCGCTCGCGACGTGGCCCATGCGCGAGTCGTTGGCGCGAAGACCCGTCAGGTTGTTTGTGCCGGCGGGCGAAGCGAGCACGATGGGACCGCGCAGCAACGCGACCCAGTCCGAGCCATCGGGCAAACGCTCGACGGTGGTGCGCATCGGCAGTTCGACCTCGACGCGATCTCCGTCGCGCGATCCGCGGGTCAGCGCCACATAAGACGACGGTGCGGAAAACGTCTTCACCGGTTCGCCATTGACGCGCACGGCGAAGTCGTTCGTCGCGACCCAACCGGGGTGACGGAGATGAAGCGTGAACGTCGCAGCCTTCGCGAGGCGCAAGGCCAAGCGCGTACGCGGTTCGTCGGGGAACTTCGTTTCCTGCCGCAACGTCAGGCCGAGGTTCGTCACGCTGATCTCGGAGGGGATAAACAGATTGACGTAAAGGCCGTTGATGGCCTGCGCGTAGATGAATTCGCCGTACTTGCCGGGATTCTCCATGCCCGTACCCACGCAGCACCAGAAGCCCTTCTCGGGTTGCGAATAGACGCGGTAGTGCGCCGGACGGATGGGCGTGAAATAGACGTAGCCTGGCACGGTCGGGTGAATCGACGCGAGCAGGTGATTGTAGAGCGCGCGCTCGTAGTAGTCGGCGTAAGCCGCCTTGGGCTCGCTGGCGAACAACTGCTCCGTCAGGCGGAGCATGTTGTAGGTGTTGCAGGTTTCCGGACCTTGGCGGTGCTCGATCATCCGACGAAAGTCCTTGGGATCGTTGAAATGTTCGGAAACGCTGTTCCCGCCAAAGGCGACGCTGCGTTTGCCAGTGACCGTCTCCCAGAAGAAGCGCGCGCCGGAGTCGGCCTCTTGGTCGCCGGTCAGGGTGGCGATGCGTTCGAGGCCGATGACTTTGGGGATTTGCGTGTTGGCATGCTTGCCCGTGAGCTGATCCTGGTGGCGCATCAACGGATCGAGAACCGCCTGGTGATTGAAGCGACGCGCCAGGGACAAATACTTCGAGTCGCCGCTGATGGCATAGATGTCCGCGAGCGCCTCGTTCATGCCGCCGTGTTCCTGGCCGAGCATGCGCTGCATTTGCTCGTCCGAAAGGCCGGCGACCAGCTTGCCGCACCAGTCGCCGAGGCGGATGAGGGTTTCGCGGGCCTTGACGTTGCCGGTCAGGAGCCAGGCGTTGCGCAAGCCGGCGAAGGTCTTGTGCAGATTATACCACGGCACCCACTTGCGGTTCACCGCCTCGACGCGACCGGCGGCGACCGCCTTCCACAACTCGCGGCTGCCCGGCACGCCGCCGATGCAGCCATCCCCCGATGCCTTCTGGCAACGCTCCAATTCGGCGACCATGTAATCCAGCCGGCGGCGCAACTCGTCCTCCGGAGTGTCCGCGCCGGCAGCGATCATGGTGCCCAGTGCGGAGAGATAGTGGCCGGCCGTGTGGCCGTCCAGACCGCTGCTCTCCCAATTCCCGTACGACCTGGCCTTCGGCTCCAGCCCAGCCTCGCGCAAGAACGGCGCGAGGAGCCGATCCGGGTCAAGCGCCAGCAGATAGGCGCGGTTGACCTTGACGGCGTCGGCAAACGGACCCTCCAGCAACCGGACGGAAGACAGGGGAACCAGTTTGGACGGCAGCGGAGGGGAACCATCTGCAGCCGGAGCGGCCAGGGTTGCTGCCCAAGCGAACGCCGTCAGGAGCAACGAGATGACGAAAAGGTGTAGCGTCGATGCGGAAGAGGTAAGGGTCTGAGAATTCCCGAAGCCAAAAGTTTGCATCTGGGTCCCTTGAGTTGGCGCGGGGATGGACTTTCGCCGCAGCCTCAGTGGGGACGAGCCGTCCCCACACCGGGATTTACGGAAACGCAGAGCGGCGCTCTTCACCGGCGCGGCTCCTGTAGGCACGAAGGTTCTCATTGAGGTTTCCTGGAATACTGGTTGGGGGCGCCGGGCGTTGGAACACTGCCGGCGACCTGCGCCCCGCTGGCGTGCGCCTTGGTCAAGGCGGGGGTGAGAGAGATGCCACTGTCCGAAACCTGTGCCCCCATCGCGTGCGCCATCTTGAGCGGCGCAGCGACGGTGATCGTAGCGTTGCCAGGGCCACCTGGGCGACCACCAAACCCACCGAACGGTCCTCGACCGCCACTGATGGAGGCAACAACCGCCGCCGCCTGATTCGCGCCACTATCAATGGTGATGGTCTGGCCGGCGCTGAAGCCCATCGCGTTGGCGACCGGGATAACGGTTGCGCCCACTTCAGTGGTTGTGCGCACCGTGGTACCGCCGGCCGTGCCCACTGTCGCGATGGCGGCGGTCTCGCGGTTCGCGCCCGAATCAATAATGATTATCTGGCCGACGCTGAAGTCCGACACCCGCGAGACTTTAATGTTGTTCGCGACGGCGGCTGAATCTGCCGCCAACGAGGAAGCCGTCTGCACCATGAAATCGTTGCAGTTGCTGTCGGTGTCGGCTCCGTCCGGGAAGCGGCCTGAACTCCGGCTGGTCGCACCCGCCGCCGCTCCACCCCGTCCGCCGCCACCGCCAAAGCCGCCCCCTGTGCCCGGCGAAGCCGCAAAGCAGCCGCGGCCCGGAGATGTGCCTCGGTAACCCTCGGCCGCCCAAGGATCGGCCAGTTCACCGTAATTGAGGCTGTCCACCACCAATTCAGCGGCGTTTCGCAGGATGATGGCGCCATTGCCGCCCAGCACGGGACCATCCGGGAGCGGCTGCCAGACGGTCGTGGGGTTGCCGGCGGCGGTGCCGAGGGTGGCGATTCTGCGGGTTTCCTTGTTGGAACCCGTGCCGATTTCAATCGCATCACCCACCTTCAGTCCGGCAACGCTCCGGACGTAGAGGGTGGTGTCCCCTTTCTTTGCGGGGACGGCCAAGCCGGAGGTGGCGAGGCCGAAGACGTAGAATCCTTTGGCCGGAAGCGTCGTGCCCGCCGGAACCTTGATCGAAGAGAAGATCGGCAGCATGGAAGCGTGGTGGGTCAAGCTCCAGTTGGACAGGTCCATAGCCGCATCGCCGGCGTTGTACAACTCGATGAACGAATCCGTGGCGTTGCCCGGCGAACCGGCGCTGATGGCGAATTCGTTGATTTTGATCGGGCTGACATTGCGCACTTTTTCGGAGGCTGATTCGGATTGCGCCATCCCGTTCGCAGTCCAGGTGGCCCTGCCAACGATATCCCCATTGAAGGCGGCTGGTCCCGCAGTGACCCTGAATGTTGCGCTCACGGCGGCGCCATAGTAGGTCGTCTCCATGGTGCCGTCGCCATCGTCGCGGCTGTCGGTCTCGCCGTTGCCGTAGTCGAAGCAGCAACCGCCGTTGTAATGGTGGCCATTGATGACCCAGTACTGTCCCTCGGCCTGGTCGTCCACGGCGGTGCCTTTCGCATCGTTCTGGCGAAGGCCCATGCCCGGCGCGATGAAGGCGCCGTACACTTTGTGGCCGTTGAGAGTGACCGGCGCCATGTCGGCAATCGGAAGATTGTTGGAACCCTCCCAAAGCCGGGCCACTGAACCCGCCGCGTGGCGGCTGGATGAGGTGGTTGCCCTTGCCGGACTGGTCGCAGATCTGGGTGATCCAGCCATAGGTGTTTGCGAGGAACGCGTCCTGCGCGGCCGCGTCGGCGTATCCGCCCCCATCGGTTGTGGAGGGCTGGACGACGCCGATGTCCAGAGTCTTGCCGTCCGACTGGCGCATGACCTGGTAGAGCGGGCCGTTGTAGGCGGCTTACAGCGCGCGGGTGGTGCTGTGGGCGGCCACGCAAGGGCAACCGGCCGCGGCATAGATGTCACAGGGGCCTCGCGGTCTGGGAGGTGCGTTGCGGCCCACCCCAGCCTGTTGGGCTATTAACAGCGTTACGACTGGGAGCGTGAGCGCCAGTGCGAGTAGCATCACAGGACTGAATTTCGTTTTCGTGTTCCTCAATTTGTTTAGGGTCTGTGCAAAAATTACTTCCGATTTTGGCGGGAGCGCCGCCGGGCCCGATGCGAGGCGCAAGGGAGGGAGTGTATCCCCCCGCGATACTCGACCGACCGAGCCACGAAGCAGATGGCCCGGCGCCGCCCCGCCCCGCAGGGCTGGGGGCCTTGGGCGCGCTGGCTGTGTTGCTCCTCGCTCACAGACCGCGCGGGTATGCTCGCTCGT
>JAGOBZ010000130.1 GCA_017999015.1 Kiritimatiellia bacterium | reverse complement strand
TAACGGCGGAGCTGGACATCCAGTTTACGGCGCAGAGCGTGCTGGGGCAGATCGTCCGTTTCGCAGACGTAGGCGTGAAAGCCGCACTTCTGGGCCGCCTCGCGGATCACCCATTCCCGATCGTCAAGAGAAAAGCGGATTTCCTCGCGCGAGGCAGGGTGGTCCCAGCCCATCTCATTGAAGAGCCCTTTGAAGTCGGCGGCCCCAAGATAGTCGGTAAATGACTTCCTGTTCATCTGGGGGCTCCAACCGTAGACGATACGTCGCCGCCGTCATTGCGCAGTCCCATGGAGCAGATGATGCGGGGCTCCCGCGCCGCTTGGGGGGCGTCGTCGGCAAGGATGCACAGCTCGCCGCGCTTGCGCAGGTCGAGAACGGTTTCGACGATCTCCTCAACGGTGCGGCCGCGCTTCATCATCTGGCCGAGAATGAACTTGGCGTTTTCGAGCATCGGCAAGTTGTAAATGTTGTCCACGGCACGTTTAAGTTCGTCCGTGGCGAACAGCGAGTCGTTCACATCGCGCAGATAGCCGTCCAACAGCGTATAGAGCCGGAATTTGGTGCTGAAACGCGAGCCGAGAACGCCCAGCGTGGCGACTTTATCGTCGCGGACTCCGCGCAGGGCTGCGGCGACCAGTTCGTGATGCGCGTCGAGCGGTTTCAGCTTGGGGGTGAGCCGGTTACAGGCAAGCGCTTTGAGAATGACATGCGGCGACTGTGAGATGAGTTCCTGTTTCTCATTGAGCCAAGTAAGAATATCGTTGTCGGCGGGGGTGCGCGCGTAGGTGACGACGCCTTGCTTGAACGTCTCCTCCTCGTTGAGCTTGGTCGCGTAGACGATGTCGGACAGACCGGCGATACGCTCCTTGAGCGAGGGGTCGGCGTCGGTAGCGGCCTTCCACACCTCGAAGGCCTGGGAGGCGAGATCGACCTCGCCGATGGCGTCATCGTCGAGAATACCGCTTTTCTCGTTGAAGAGGTCGGTCAGGTTCTGCGCGTTGCCCTCGAAGAAGAGTTCGTCGGAACCGACGGTCTCCGCGTTCTGGCGGATGCGCGTTTCGAGGCGTTCGCGCAGACGGATGATTCTTTCGACACCGTCCTGCGGAAAGAAGGAGTAGCAGAAAACGTGTTCGGCCACCTGCCCGATCCGGTCGACGCGTCCGGCGCGCTGGATCAGCCGGATGATCGCCCAAGGCATATCGTAGTTCACCACGATGTGCGCGTCCTGGAGGTTCTGGCCCTCGCTGAGCACGTCCGTTGCGACCAGAACGCGAAACTGCTGGGCAGGCGGAATGGGCAACGCGACCTTGTTGCTAATCGGAGAGAACCGTTCAACGATGGACTCGATGTTGTCGGTGTCGCCGCAAACTGAGGCGATTTTGGCGATACCGCGTGTCTTCAACTGATCAACGAGGTAAACGGCCGTGTCGGCGTATTGAGAGAAAACAAGGATCTTCTCGTCCGGGTGTTTGCGGGTGATCAGGTCCGCCAGCGCATTCAATTTTTCGTCGTGATCCGGCCGCCAGCTTCCCGCGAACGTCAACATATCCAAGAGCTGTTGGTTGTCTTTCTTGAGCGCTTTGAGCAAGTCGGCTTTGAAGAACGCGGATGAAATCCAGCGGATCGAGGGACTGCCTGCTGAGGCGAGCGCATCGTAGCGGTATTTTCCCAACTCCCGGTAGCGTGCGTCCTCTGTCGGAAATGTCATTTGCGTGACGTTTTCTTCATCGCTCTCGTCATCCTGATAACCCTCATCAAGGCCGCCTTCGTCTCCGATTGGAAGTGGAAGCCGATGCTCCAGCGCGTGGATATACACGGCATTGCGGACCGCGTGGCGGTAGAGCGAAATGAGGAAGGCGATACCGCTGCTGTCCATGCGCTTGTAGAAACCGCAACGGCAGAACCCCATGAGCCGAACGCCGGCTCTGGACAGGTTTTCGAGCAGCCCCAGCTCCACGTCGGTCGCAGACTTCTTCCGAACATCGTCGATGTATTTCTTCAGCCCATATCGCGGCAGCTTCAAACACGCCATTTTATCGACCATCGTCTCGGAGTATAGACTCTCAAAAGTGCCGCCGTCTCGGGTCTCGAACGTCAGGACTTTCGGCTGTCGGTCCGGAAAATAGCAGCGGGTCCCATCGCGATACTCGATGTATTTGCGGTTATTGGCCGCATCTGTCTTGGCGTAGTTCTCCTTGATGAACGTCCGGGTACGCCGAACGAGGAAGCGTTTCATCAGGTCGCGCCAGTCGTCGGGATGCGAACTTTGCTCAAAGGCGCGGATGCTGCGGATAAAGATCTCGCTGTGCAACTTTGAGAAGTCGCGCACGCCGCCGAGAGCGCGTATGTAGGCTTCCGGCTGTATGCCCAAGTCTTCGTCCGCGCCGAGGAACAGACGGAGCTGGCTGGCGAGATCGGAGTAGTCTTTGTTGTAAGGAGTTGCCGTCAGCAGCAACACTTTGCAGTCCTGATACTCAATCAAATCGCGGATGTTTCGGTAGCGTGCTCCCTCGCTGTTGCGGAGGTTGTGACTCTCATCCACGATGACCAGACGATAGAAGCGCAGGGTTCTTACATCCAAGCGCTTGCTGATGGACACGACTTCGGCCTTGAGGTCATATTTTTGAACGTACTTCCTCCACATGTCTTGCAGGTTGGCGGGGCAGAGAATCAGCGTGCTCCCGGCATAACGCATCTCATACACAGCGGCGACGGCACAGGCTGTGATCGTTTTGCCCAGGCCGACCACATCGCCGATCATGGCGCCGCCTTGTTTTTCCAGATGCCGGGCGATCAGCTTGACTGCGGTCGCCTGAAAATCGAACAGATCGCGTTCAAAGGCGGCCGGAAGATTGTATTCAGTCATTCCGTTCCGAGCTTCTCGGCTCAGATGGTAGATGATCCGCAAATAGACTTCGTACGGTGTCGGCCCCTGTTCTCCTGCCCAGCTTTCGTCAATGATCCGGGCTAAATCCTCGGAAATGTCGATGCTGAAACGGTCTTCCCATCGGGCGTCAAACCATTTTGAGAATTTCTGGCCGTCATCGCGGTCGCCGAATTCAGCATTGAGTTCGCCCTGTTTCGTCAAGCCGCTGTACGTGAGATTGCTGCTTCCCATGATCGACTGGATGGGATTGAAATGATCCTCGGGGCGATGAGCGAGATAGAGCTTGGCATGCAGCGGCTCCCGAAGATGAAGTTTGACCGTCACCTTCCCCTGCTTGAGCTGTGCCGACAGCCTCCGCAAGGCCCATTCATCCTTGGATGACGGAACTCCGCAAACAAGCTGATTTCGGAATTCGGTGCCGATTTGACGCCTGCACCGTTTCACATCCTCCGAATCGGGTAGTTCGTGACGTTCGAAGCATGTGTAGAGCCGCTGAACCAACTCATCAGGCGGGCGTTGCATGCCGATCAGTAACCGGCATGTGCGGAAAATGCGATCATCGCCCTCGTAGAGATAATCGCCGGGCAACCTGTCGACTGTCTCACAAATTAGCCTCCATCCGCGCAGATTGAAGTAACCTACGCAAAAGTCGGCGCGCTTCACCCCTGCATTCGACAGCATACCCTGAAGACCGTTTTCGAATCTCAACTCGATATTGTCATAGATTCTTGACATTCCGCATTTCTCACGGCGTACCCAAAAGGACACGTCTTTAGTGAACAACGAGCCGCAGATTGCCGACTTCCGATAGCAGAGCACTCTGCGGTGAGTGGAACCGAACCGCGGCTCCCGCCGCCTATTTCAGCGTTCGGAAATAGTTGATCGTACGCGCGAGGCCTTCGCGCAGCGGCACCTCGGGTGTCCAGCCGAGCAGCTCCTGCGCGAGCGCGATATCGGGCTTGCGGCGCTTGGGGTCGTCCTTGGGCAGCGGCTGGAAGACGATCTGGCTGCGGCTCTCGGGCAGTTGGCGCAGGGTCTCTTCCGCGAGCTGCTTGATCGTGTATTCGCCGGGATTGCCCACGTTGACCACCGGCACGCCCATGTCCTTCTGCGCGAAGAAGGCCTTGACCTTCTTGGGGTCCAGCGCCATGAAGAGCTGGATCGCCTTCACCAGATCGTCGACGTACTGGAAGCTGCGCGTCTGCGCGCCGTCGCCGTAGAGCGTGATGGGCTTGTTCTTGAGTGCCTGCATGATGAAGTTGCTGATCACGCGGCCGTCCTGCGGATGCATATTGGGTCCGTAGGTGTTGAAGATGCGGATCATGCGCACGTCGACATTGTACTCGCGCGCGTAGTCGGCGCACAGGGTCTCGGCCGCGCGCTTGCCCTCATCGTAGCAGCTCCGCAGGCCGATGGTGTTGACATTGCCCCAGTAGCTCTCGGGCTGCGGATGAACGTTCGGATCGCCGTAGATCTCCGACGTCGAGGTATGAAAGACGCGCGCCTTGGTCTTGAGCGCGAGTTCCAGCACGTTCATCATGCCGAGAAACGAGGTCTTGATGGTCTCGACCGGGTTGCGCTGGTAGTGGATGGGCGAGGCCGGGCAGGCGAGGTTGTAGACCTCGTCGAACTGGCCCCAGAACGGCTGCGTCACATCGTGCAGGATGAAAGTGAAGCGCGGGTTGTCCATCAGGTCATAGATGTTCGCCTTGGTCCCCGTGAAGAGATTGTCCATGACGGTGACCTCGCGGCCTGCCTCCAGCAGGCTGCGCGCGAGGTGGGAGCCGATGAAGCCGGCCCCTCCGGTGATGAGCGATTTTTTTGTCATAAGGTCAAAGGGGGTTGTCGAGCAGCGCCTGGCGCTGCCGTTTGATCAGGGTCCGGATGCCTTTCCCTGCCAGGGCGCGCAGGGCATCCAGCTCCGCATCGGTGAACGGTTCATGTTCGGCGGTGCCCTGCAGTTCGACAAAGCGTCCGTCGGCGGTCATCACGACATTCAGGTCGACGTCGGCGGTCGAGTCGTGCGCGTAATCGAGGTCGAGCACAGGCACGCCGCCGCAGAGGCCGACGCTGACGGCCGCGACGAACTGCTTGATGGGGTCGGCTGTCAGCCGGCCTTCGCGCCGCAGCCACGCCACGGCATCGGCGAGGGCGACCATGCCGCCGGTGATCGAGGCGCAGCGCGTGCCGCCGTCGGCCTGCAGCACGTCGCAATCGATGGTCACGGTGCGCTCGCCGAGCGCCTGCATGTCCACGGCGGCGCGCAGCGCGCGGCCGATCAGGCGGGCGATCTCGGTGCCGCGCGCGTCGGGCTTGCCCCGCTTGATCTCGCGCTCCTTGCGCTCAACCGTGCTGCGCGGCAGCATGCTGTACTCGGCGGTGACCCAGCCCCGCCCGCTGCCGCGCAGGAAGGGAGGCACCCTCTCCTCCACGCTGGCGGTGCAGAGCACCCACGTCTCGCCCTGTTTGATCAGCACCGATCCCTCGGCATGGCGGGTGAAGCGGCGTTCGAAGGTGACCGTGCGCAGGTGATCGGGCTTTTTTTTCATATCGCGCTCTGCTGCAAAAGAAGACGAGGCGTCAGGCGGCCGGTTTCCAATCGCCTGACGCCTGACGCCTGATTCCTGATTATTTCTTGATGGGCGTCACGATCATGTTGCGGTAGTCGACATCCGTGTGGTCGCCCTGCAGGTAGATGGGGCCGGGCTTGAACTCGTCGGAGGTCATGGCGCCGCCGGTGCAGCCGAGCACGGGCTGGTTGTCAATGATGGTGGTTCCGTTGAGGATCACCGTCAGGTGGCGGTCGGCCAGCGTGATGTCCAGCGTCTGCCACTCGCCGGCCGGGCGCTCGGCGGCGACGGAGGGCGTGATGCGGCTGTAGAGCGCGCCCATGTTGTGCGAATCGACGTTGCGGCCGTGGGTCTCGGCGACCTGCACCTCATAGATGCCGCGCAGGTAGATGCCGCTGTTGCCGCCTTTTGGGACGCGCACCTCGGTCTTGAGGTTGAAATCTTCGAACTCGGCGACCGTACGGATGTTGGTGCCGTGCTGCTTCTTGCCGTCAGGGCCAGCCACGCGGTTGCTGAGCATGCCGTCGGCCATGCTCCAGCAGTTGGGCGCCTTTTCGTTCATCACCTTCCAGCCGGCCAGGTCGTTGCCGTTCAGCAGCCGGACCGGCGTGCCGAAAGCGAGCTTCGACAGGTCGGGGCGCGGCGGCAGGTCGGGAATCTTCTTGCCGCTGAAGTCGGCCTTGCCGACCTCTTTGCCCGCGTCGTTGACCGTGCGGGTGGTCAAGGCCAGCGTGTCGCCGTCGCGCTTGGCCGTGAGGGTCTCAATGAAGGTCAAGTCCTTGCCGTCCTTCTTGCGGTTGTGCTTGCGCACGACGACCAGCGCGCCGTTCTCGACCTTGGTCTCGGCCGCCGGCATCACGCTGCCGCCGCCCCAGAGGATCGACCCCTTGAGCGCGCCGCCCGCCTGCGGCTCGACGCCGAGCCAGCCGGCGCCGCCGCCCGGCAGAGTCAGCGCCCAGCGCCCGACATACGGTTTGGCCGCCTCGCAGCAGGCGTCGGCGGCGAACAGGGAGACGGCTCCGCAGAGAAGCCCGACGGTCGCGAGACCGCGCACGACAAAGGTAAACGAAGAGTGTTTCATAGTGCGTGTATTGTCGCTTCAAGCGGCCGCCCGGTTCAAGCCCAAAAAACGCCAAGTCAGACCCCTACCCGATTACCTATTCCAGATTGCGAACACAGGGCTGGCCCCTGTATACTGGGAATATGAAAAGTGACTGTCGTAAGCTGATTGGATGCGCCGTGTTGTCCTGCGCGACCGCGGCCTTGGCGGAGGTGAAAATGAATACACCGTGGCGTGCACTGACAGCGGAAGAAGAACGTGTGATCGTCAACAAAGGCACCGAGCGCCCGTTCTCGGGAAAGTTCGAAAAACACACGGCTGGCGGGGTCTACACCTGCCGGCGGTGCGGAGCTGCGCTCTACCGCTCAGAGGACAAATTCGACGCCGGATGCGGTTGGCCCTCTTTCGACGCCGAGGTGCCGGGCGCGGTGCGCCGCAAGACCGACGCCGACGGGCAGCGCACCGAAATCGTCTGCGCCACCTGCGACGGCCATCTCGGGCACGTTTTTCTCGGCGAACGCCTGACCCGGCGCAACACGCGGCACTGCGTGAACTCCGTGTCGATGGACTTTGTGCCAGAGGCGGAGTTGGACAGCGTGTTCGCGCGCGGCGTGTTCGCGGGCGGCTGTTTCTGGGGCGTCGAGTACTACCTGCAGCAGGCCTTCGGCGTGATCCGGGCCGTCAGCGGATACACAGGCGGCAACAAAGAGTTCCCGACCTACCAGCAGGTCTGCGAAGGCGGCACCGGGCACATCGAAGCGGTGGAGGTGCTTTTCGACCCGCGGCAGACCTCTTACGAAGCCGTCGCCAAACTATTCTTCGAGATTCATGATCCGACCCAAGTGGACCGGCAGGGCCCCGATGTCGGCGAGCAGTACCGCTCGGTCGTTTTTTACCGCGACGCCACGCAAAAGGCGGTAGCGGAATCATTGATCGCGCGGCTGAAGGCCAAGGGCCTCAACGTGGCGACGCGCCTTGAGCCCGCCGCGCGCTTCTGGCCCGCCGAACCGGTTCATCAGGATTACTACTTCGTCAAGGGCAAGACCCCCTATTGCCACGCGCCGACAAAGCGGTTCGACTGACCGGCGTCAGCCTGCCTATGCGGCGGTCTCGGCGAGACCGGTCGGTGACAGTCGTTCGTGCGTCTGTCGAGTGCTTTGGAGTGCGGCGGCTTACCGCCGCTTTGGAAAGCGGGAGCAAGCTCCCGCACTCCACATCCATCCCTCAACTTTCTCGACCGCATCATCAGAAGCGCGCGATCACTTCCCAGCGCAGGAAATAAGCGACAGTGTCCGAGGTATAATAGTCGCCAGGATCAAGCAGCTCGGCGGTCACGTGACCCGTCAGATCGCCGCGTTTGCCAAAGATTTTCTTAAGCAGCGGGAAGTCATAGCGGGCCATGCCGAACCAGCCGCGGAAATCGCCGCCGCCGCCGCCCATGCCGTCTTCGACGGCTGCGAACATCGGGCCTGCATTGACGTTCACCTTGTGGCCGTTCGCAAACGCGGAGCCGATCGTGAGGTTCGGATAGATCAGGTTAGACCAGTAGCAGACACCCCGGTCGTGATAGGGGTACATCTCGCTGTATTGCGGCCATCGCGACCACAGCGGGTTCCATGAAGTGTCGTTGTCGTCCGTGCCGTGGTTGCGGTCACCGGAGAGATAGTAACACGCGACGGTGGCGAACGGCTTGTAACTTTCGACAATCGGTTTGTAAGTGAGCCCGGCATATCCCATGTAACCCCGGACGGACTTGCCGCCGTCGCGTTCGCCGGCCTGCGCCGCGCCTTCGAATTCGGCCGAGAGCGTCTCGGTGATCTTAGGCGCCACGCGCGCCCCCAAGGTATGCGTATTGCGTCCCGGCAGGTCGCGGCCTGCCAGACGCGCTTTGGTCTCGCGCTTGAACAGGTAGTACAGGTC
>JAGOBZ010000129.1:3628-8446 GCA_017999015.1 Kiritimatiellia bacterium | reverse complement strand
ACGTCACGCCCGAGTCTGTCGATGTCAACTGGAACTGCACACCGCCGGAAGAACCCGGTATTTCCGTGCGGGCCAGCGCCAGGATCTTTCCGCCGCCGACATACACGGCCGACTGTTCGGTGGGCCAATCGGCTTTCGAGAGGTCCTTCTCGACGGTCGTCTGCGTCCAGGTGCGGCCGTTGTCCGCGCTGACAAGCGTCCCCCAGGAATGGCTGGAATCATCCTTGTAGTTCCCGGCAAACCACAACGCCATCATCCCCTTGCCCGGCACGTGGAAGACATCGGTGATCTGCATGGGCAGCGGTGAAAGCGCCGGCGTGGATATCTTCTCGAACGACACGCCGTCTTTCGTGCGGTAGAGGTCGTGATGGTTTTTCGGACCGCCGAAGCAGCGCACCCAGAGCAGCATGGCGCCGTCGACGTCCAACCCCTTGCCGATGGTCACCTCACCGTAATCCGGCGCATCGGCCACGCAGACCTCCTGCGACCAGGTTTTGCCGCAGTCGTCCGACGTACGCGCGAAGACGCCCCGCACGCCTTCGCCGATGTTGTGGCCGGTCCCGCGGCTGTAGGTGCACACGAGCCGCCGTCCGATCGCCTGCATCATCGGCCAGGAGTTATAGCCCTTGCAGTCCTGCACCGTATAAGGCGCGGTCTTGGCCTCCGCCGCGCCAACCGCGTTGGCCGCCAGAAAAACCGCCACGCCTGCAACAGTTGTCCAATATTGTCGTGTCCTCATCGGTGTGTCTCCTTCTCCCCGGTCAATGAAGTGCCCGCAGTCATTATGAAACTTACCAGATGCACGCCTGGATTAGTCATACTTATGCGAAATTATTTTACATACTTATACGAATGCTCCCGCTTGCGTTTCCGTGCTCAGCCGCTTATCATGACAATCATGAAAACGGTTTTGGTTTTCAGAACCACCGGCTTGGAGTGCTGGCAGCACAAACTCGAGGGCATGCACCGGTTCGCCGATACGCGCGGGTGGCGCCTTCAGGTGATCGACGGCAGCACATCCGCAAGCCAGGCTGCGGATCTGCTGGATTTCTGGGAAGCGGTGGGCTGCATTGTGGAGGCGGACGGCGGCGACACGAAATTGAGGCCCCGGCACTTTCGCCGCACACCGGTTGTCTTTCTCGACCATTCGCCCGACATCACCCGAGAGGGTGCGTCTGTCGTCCGTAACGATTCTGCGCAAATCGCGCGCGTCGCGGCAAAGGAATTGCTGCGGCTCGATTTTAACGACTACGCCCTCGTCGGGTGGTTTTCACACGCCTACTGGATGCTTGACAAACTCGAAGCCTTTAAGTCGGTGCTCGAACTGCACGGCAAACGGGTACATGTTTTCGAGCCGGAAGCCGGCGAGCGTGGCGGCACCACCGCGCTTCAGCGGCGCCTGCGGGCCTGGCTGCGCAGGCTGCCCAAACCGTGCGGCATTTTCGGCGTGAACGACTATGTCGCCGAACGCGCCCTTTCCGCCGCTGTCGCCCTGGGATATGCGGTTCCCGAAGAGCTGGCCTTCGTCGGCGCCGACAACGACGAAATCATTTGTGAAACGACTCGGCCCTCGATGACCAGCGTACTGCCGGACTTCAAGACCACGGGGTACATTGCCGCAGAACTGCTCGCCAAAAGGATCGACGATCCTGCCTCGCCGGCGGTCTTGAGCGTCGTTCATCCGCTAGGCATCGTGCGACGGCAGTCCACGCGGCTTTTCAAACGGTCGGACGCGGACGTCCAGGCGGCCTTGGAGCTGATCCGGCGCAAAGCTGCGGACGGATTAAGGGCGAGAGACGTTCTGGCGACCTTCCCCTGTTCAAGGCGGCATGCGGAAATCAGGTTCCGCTCTCTGACGGGACGTAGCGTGCTGGAGGAGATACAGGACGTGCGTTTCGCCCGTGCCATGGAATTTCTAAAAAGCCCGAACGTTGCAATCGGCGCGATCGCCGGGCGTTCAGGATGGCCGTCCGAACTCGTGCTGGAACGGTTTGTCAAAAAAAGGACCGGCAAAACATTGTCGGAAATCAGACGTGCATGATGGCATTCGGACTGCCGCTTGCCTCGCTGCACGGGTCAGGTGTATTCAGGCGGCTCTCACCAGCCGCTCCCATTTCTTGTGAGCGGGAAATCCGGACTGTCGTCGCGTGCGCCTCCGTGCTCATTCTATACACATTTCCCCTTTTCATCTACAAGACGCCGATCCCGTTACTATCTATAATCTTACACTGTGTACGTGTGGTTTTCGTAAATGGTTGGGTGAGAAACAAGCCCTGCCCCGCCTGGTGGGTGCAGCGATGAAGGAGTCCGGCAGATGAATAGTCAGGCCCTCGGAGTCATGATGTCCCTACACCTGAATGCCACGAAATGGAGGGCCCCGCTGTTTGTCTTGCTTCTCGCCCCGACGGTATGGGCCGCCGACACGTGGGATGGCGAGGGCGACGACGCCTTGTGGAGCACCGCGGCGAACTGGGCCGGCGACACCGCCCCGACGCTGCCCGCCTCGCTCATCTTCGCCGGCAGCACCCGCCTGACCCCCACCAACGATCTGACGGATGCGACCGTCACTAACCTCGCCTTCGCCGCCGGCGCGGGCGCCTTCACGCTCGGCGGCAACGCGATCACGCTGGGCGGAAATGTCTCCGTCGGCGCCGGAGGGAGCGTGACGAACAACCAGGCCCTCGATATGCCGCTGGCGCTCGCCCAAAACGCGGTTCTCACGTCCGCGCCCGTGGGAAACAGTTCGGCCTCAATCAAAGGCGCACTCATTCTCAACGGCCCGATCAGCGGGCCGTTCGGTCTGACGACTTCCGGAAAGAACTATGTGCAATTCAACGGCACGAACAGCTACTCCGGCGACACCACCCTCGCTTCTTCCGGCAGCGACATTTATTGCTCGATCGGCAGTGACCGCGCCTTCGGCACCGGCCGCGTGAAGTTTGGCCCGTCTTCATATGCGTCCCAGCTTTGGGTGACGCCCTCGGGAGGGGACCGTGTCGTCACCAATGACGCGGACATCCTGACCGTCCTTTTCATTGCACATAACGCCACCGTGGCTGGGAAAGCCCCGGGCGGGCTGACGCTCAGCGGGAATGTCCGCGTGCTGCCGACCAGCGGCTTCTATGTGAACGCCAACTCCCTGACCCTCTCGGGGACGGTCAGCGGCGGCGGCAGTGCGGCCAACGTATTCGAATTGAGGGCCGGCAAGCTTAATCTGTGGGGGAACAACACGTTCACCAACACCCTCATCATCACCCATCCCGGCTACGGGTTGGCCCGGGTGCTGAACATCAACTCGGACGCCTCCCTGGGCCACATCAGTAACGGGGTGCGGCTGCAGACCAGCGCGACGCTTCAGCTTCCTGCCTCCACAAACGTTGCTCTCGCGCCGAGCCGCATGATCAACATCACCTCCAACTATGTCGCAACCTTCGACATCCCTTCCGGCGCTTCGCTGACCCTGAACGGCCCCGTCACCAACAGCGGCGCGGTCGCCAAGAGCAATTCCGGCACCTTAACGCTCGCAGGCGTGAACAGCTTCAGCGGCGGCACCACACTCTGGGGCGGCACGTTGGAGGTCAACGGCGACGCCAGCCTCGGCGCTCTGCCGGCAGCCCCTTCAACGAACCTGCGGTTCGCGGCCGGCAGCACGCTGAGGGCGGTCGCCAACCACGCGCTCGCGGCGAATCGGACACTGGCCATCGGCGCTAACGTCGCCGCCACCTTTGATCCTCAAGGGTTCACGCAAACGGTCTGCGGCGTGATCTCGGGCGGGGCCGGCAGCGGACTCGTCAAGACCGGGGCCGGGACAGTGGCCCTCGATCCCGGCACGGACCGGACCAACTCGGCCTGGTCACTGAGCGCCAAGGCCGGTACCCTTCATTTCTTGAGCGGCACGCACCTTGTCACCAGCAACACGGTCTGGAATCAGTATAAGGTCTACGACATTCTCCACGTCAACGGCGGCACGCTGCTTGTCGGCGGCGGACTGCTCATGACCACCGGCGACGGCTACGCGACGGTGCAGAACGGTTCCCTGATGGTCACCAACGGGACCGTGAACCTCTGCAGCCTGCGGGAACTGCTCAACGCCTACGCGGGCACGGGCAACACGACCGTGAGCGGCAGCGGCGTGCTCGATCTGAACGTGCTGCGCATCACCCAGAGCGGCACGCCCCACGACCAGAACGTCGTGAACGTCAACACCGGCGGCACCATCCGCCTCAACAACTTCAACATCGACACCGGACAATATGCGCCCTACGGCACGGTCAACCTCAACGGCGGCACCCTTGTGGCCAAGATTCCGACGGGCGGTTTCCTGGGCTACAACACGCCTAAGTGGCTGACCAACGTGTTCGTGCGCGTCTTGGAAGGCGGTGCCGTGATCGACACCGACACAAACAACATTTCCATCGTGTTGCCCCTGCTCAGCGGCGCGGCATCTGACGGCGGACTGGTCAAGCGGGGCGTGGGCGCGTTGACGCTGGCAAACACCAACACCTACGACGGCCGAACCCTTGTTGAGGCCGGCACGCTCAAGCTGAACGTTTCAAACACCCTCTGGACCGGCGGTTCGCTCTGGGTGGCTTCCAACGCCGTCTTCGATGTCAACGGCAAGTCCCAGACGCTTGCGGAGTTGGCCGGCAGCGGCACGGTGATCAACAACGGACAACTCTCCGTGACGGCGGGTGTCGCGCCCGGCACAACGAACATGATCGGCACGCTGACGCTGGCGTCGAGCCCTGCCGCCCTCGGCGGCGATTTCCGCGTCGATGTGGCGGCCGACGGGGCCTGCGACCGTCTGCACGTTCAAGG
>JAGOBZ010000129.1:0-3528 GCA_017999015.1 Kiritimatiellia bacterium | reverse complement strand
GCCTCGCCCTTCAACGGCGCGGATCCGGCCCGCTGGCAGGCGACGGAAGCGCCGAATGTCTGGTCCTGTCCGTTGGGACGTATCGACGTCGGGCTGGTGGTCTTCAACGAGGGTGCGGCGCACGCGGTCAAGATCCTCCCCGTCTATCACAAGGACGGCCGCACGACAGCACAGTATACGGGGCGGCCGTTCACGGACTACCGCGGCCTCGACACGGACCTGCACTTCTACCACGACTACTCCACCAACGGCATCGGCCGCGGGACGGGCCTGTTGTACCTCTATTCGAAGGAGAATCCGGGGAAGCGCTTCTCCTCGATCGAATTCGGCCTGCGCCACAACATCATCACGGCGCATGGCCAAGAGGGGACGACCTTCGATAACCTGTGCCTGATGGTCGGCGGGGCGCACGGCATCCATCAGGGCGGCTCCAAGAACCTTCTCGTCAAAAACTGCGAGTTCGGCTGGATCGGCGGAGGCATCCAGGGCGAGGGCCTCTTCGGCCGCGCGTGGGGCGTGCGCTACGGCAACGCGGTGGAAGTGGGCGGGTGCGACGGCTACACGGTCACGAACTGCTACGTGTACCAGATCTACGACGCCGGCCTCACGCACCAGGCCGACGTCGTGTCGCGCGTCAGTGGCCAAGAAAAAATCCTTTATCAGAAGGGTATCCGGTATGTGGGGAACGTGATCGAAACCTGCAATTACTCGATCGAGTATTTCCTCTCGCGCTGTCCCGCGAACAACCCCAGCCGCATGGAGGATTTCGTGATCGCCGACAACCTGATGTGGGACGCGGGGACGGGGCTCTGCGAGCAGCGTCCGGACCGTAGTCAGGACGCCCACATCAAGAGCTGGGACGCCTCCAACCGCGCGACGGGTTACGTGATCCGCAACAACCTCTTCGCCGGCGCACACATCCAACTGGTCGAGATCTGCGCGGACCTGACGAATCCCGACGGCAGCGCGTCGATGCCGCGCCTGGACGGGAACGTCTTCGTGGGGTCGCCCGCGATCCGCTTAGGGGCAGTCGAGCAGCTTCCCTCGGCCGCGGCGCGTCCGACATACGTGCCGCTGGACGACAAGGCCGAGGCGTACCTGAACGCCCGTGGCGGCGGGAACCGCGTGATCGTGCGGTAATGATCGAATCTGGCGGCCAAATAAGTTCAGCGGCCGGATCCAGTTGAACATGACGGGAAGACCTGAAAACGGGTACAATACGGCATGAAACGGAAAGGACTTTTGGCGGCGTGCGCCTTCGCGGTGTTTTGCGTCGGGGCGTATCCGTCGGTCGAACTGAACGCGAACTGGACGTTCACCCGGGAGGATCCCGCGGGCGCGAAGGCGCCGACCCTGGAGGAGATGAGCGCCATCCTCGACTTCATGGGGCGCGAACTCGCCACGACGCGCACGCCACCCCCCGTCCGTGCCGACGTGCCGGACTTTGCTTACGCGCACGCCGATTTCGACGCAGCCGCCTGGAAGACCGTGCGCGTGCCGCACGACTTCGGCGTGGACGAATCCTTCTCCATCACGAACGCCTTTTACGACGCGTATCTGCGCGGGATCGGCGTGGGTTGGTACCGTAAACGGGTGCGCATTGAAGGTGACATGCTGAAGGTTTTGAAGAGCGGCGGAAAGGTGTTCTTCGAATCCAACGGCGCGATGAGCTTCGCAATGGTGTGGATCAACGGGAGCTTCGTCGGCGGCTGGCCCTACGGATACACGCCGTTCCGATGCGATCTTACGCCTCACCTCAAGGCGGACGGGGAGAACCTCCTTGCCGTACGCGTGCACAACCTGCCCGACTCCTCGCGCTGGTACACGGGCGCGGGACTCTACCGGAAGTGCCGCCTCGTCGCGTACCCGGCGGACCACATCATCCCTGGCACACTGTTCATCCGCACACCGGAGGTGACGAGAGACTACGCCACGGTGAAGATCACGTACGAGATGTCGAAGCGCGGGCGGCAGGAGAAGTCCTTCCGCGTAAAGAATCCGCGCCTCTGGGACATCGACGATCCTTATCTCTATACCGTGGACGTCGAAGGGGAGAGGGTCCGCTACGGCATCCGCATGATCGGCTTCTATCCCGACGAGCGCGGGTTCCAACTCAACGGGCGCCGCGTCCAACTGCAGGGCGTGTGCCTCCACCACGATTTCGGCGTCCTCGGCGCGGCCTACAATCACGCGACGATGAAGCGCCGACTTCTGCTTCTCAAGGAGGCGGGGGTGAACGCGATCCGCTCGTCCCACAACCAGAGCGATCCGGACCTCCTCGACCTCTGCGACGAGCTGGGACTCCTTTTCAAGAACGAGCACCTCGACCAGTGGTCGATGAAAAAACACGGCAATGACTACCACAGGCTCTTCGACCGCTGGGCGGAACGCGACCTCCGCGCGTTCATGCGCTGCGACCGCAACCATCCGTGCGTGATCCTCTGGTCGCTGGGTAACGAGATCACGGAATCGCACCGGGACCTCCCGCTCTACACGAAGAACGCTCGGTTCCTGAACCGCATCGCGCACGAGGAGGACACCACGCGTCCGACGTGCTGCGCCAACGACAGCCAGCGCGGCGTGGACACGAACGACTACGTGCGCGTGACGGACGTTTTCGGCTACAACTACCAGCCGTCCCGCTACAAGTGGTTCCGCGAGAACCATCCCGAAGTGCCGGTTTTCGGCAGCGAAGTCATTTGTCTGGGCTCGACGCGCGGCGAGTACTTCTTTCCCGTGCAGACCAACTACCTCCATTCGGTCAAGCGCGAGGCGAATGAAAAGGTGACCTCATATGGCTTCCAGGCGACCGGTTACGACCTGCAAGGTTTCTGGACGCCGGACTGCGAATGGAAATTCGAGGATAGCGAACCTTCCTACATGGGCGGGTTCACCTGGAGCGGCATCGACTATCTCGGCGGCCCCGGCAATTCGATGCAACGGCGCAAGAAGCCGAATTACCTCGATCCGAAGAGGCAGAAAAAGGCGCTGGAAGAGGTGAAGCAATACGGTTACTGCCTGTCCGGCCCGCATGGTTGCACGGCAGGGTTCATCGACACGGCCGGGTTCAAGAAGGACCGTTTCTACCTCTACCAGGCCCGCTGGCGCCCGGACCTGCCGATGGCCCATGTGCTGCCGCACTGGAACTGGACCGACGCGCCGTGCGAGGACGGAACGATCGGCCGCGTCGGCAAGAAGACGCCCGTTTTCGTCTATACGAGCGGCGACGAGGTCGAGCTCTTCGTGAACGGAAAACCGCAGGGACGGATCAAGGCGAAGCCGTTCGAGTACCGGTTCATGTTCATGGACGTCGTCTATGAACCGGGCGTGGTGACTGCGGTCGCATACAAAAACGGCAAAGAATGGGCGCGCGGAACGGTGAAGACGACAGGGCCCGCCGCGAAGATCACCCTCAAGGCGACGGGGCCGGGGCTCAAAGAAGCCGAAACCGATATCGAAGCGGTACGGAAACAGGGCCATTCAGCCCTCAGACCTTCGTGAAGCTGCGGCAGATGCTGGACAGCCACG
>JAGOBZ010000128.1 GCA_017999015.1 Kiritimatiellia bacterium | reverse complement strand
GGCGGCGCGGTGATCGACACCAACGGGCGGGACGTGAACCTCCAAGCCGCCGTCCTTGCGCCCGCCGGCCAGGGCGTGTCCGCCATCGCGGTCGAGCAGAAAGGCAGCCGCTACCTCGGCGAGCCGTATGTGCGGATCGAAGGCGACGGTTTCGGCGCGTGCGCGGTGGCGAACATGGAGGATGACGGACAAGGGCGCGGCACCTACCGCGTGGCCAGCGTCACCGTCACCTGCCCCGGCGTCAACTACACGACGCCGCCGACCGTCACCTTCCTGGGCGGCGCGTGCATCAACACCGCACAGGTCAGTACCGTCACGCTCGCGCCCAACACCGGCGGCGGACTCACGAAGAGCGGGACGGGCACGCTGACGGTCTCAGGCAGCAACACCTACACCGGCGCCACGACCGTCGCGGCCGGCACGCTCAAACTGGGCGCGGCGCAGGCCCTGCCGGCCGACACGCCGGTCGTGCTGGCGGGCGGCACGCTCGATCTGAACGGTGCCACAGTGACCAACGCCGTCAGCGGCAGCGGTACCCTGGCGAACGGCACGGTCGAGACGGTGCTCTCGCCGGCCGGCGCGGGCATGGTCGGCACCGACGCGGTCACGCTCTCCGGCGCCGCGCTGCGCGGCACCTACCTGGCCGACGTCACGACGGCGGGCGCGGGCGACCTTGTGGCGGTCACGGGCGACATCGATCTGGCGCAGCTCGTTTTGCAGCTTGTCGATCCGCTGGCGCTCAACCGGCAGCAGGCCTACACGATCCTGACCTGCACCGGCACGCGCAGCGGCGCCTTGGCCGGCACGAACCTGCCGCAAGGCTGGCGCGCCTCCTACCACACGCCGGGCGTCGTGAAACTCGTCTATGCCAGCGGCACCCTGATCCGCGTCCGGTGAGAAAGCGAAGAACCCCCGGCGTTCAGACGCCGGGGGATGTCAACCGGATCACTGCGGATAATCGAGCGCCTCGGGGATCATGACCTGCGCGAGAGCGCGCGAGGCACGATCCTTGGCGAGGCGCGCGCCGGCCAGCGCGGCGTCCGCCTTGGCGCGCAGCGCCTGGAACTCGGCCGCCTGCTCAGCCGAGGCCGCGCCGTAGCCGTAGACCAGCTCGGCGCAGATGCGCCCCGCCTCACCGACGGCGCGCGCGATTTGCATGTGCGCCAGATCGGTGAAGGTGTTGACGTAGCCGTCAATCTCCGGCCCGACCACCGGGTGCTCGGGCCCCTTGGCGGCGAGTTCGCGGATATCGGCGACGAACGAGCGCGCGGCCAGCAGCCACGAGATCGCATCGGCCATCGGGAAGAGCACGCCGTGGCGCTGGCTCTGCGAGAGCGGGCGGCCTTCGGCGTCCTTGGCGGATTGGATGAACCCGAGGGTCCAGCGCCAGAGCGCAAAGCCGTCGGCTAGCGTGTCGAGGCCGTTGCCGGCCCCGGCGGCGGCCTGCCGGCGCAGCTCCGCGATCCACTGGGCGACCTGGGCCAGGAAGACCTCGTTGTTCATGGTGACGCTGATCTGGCGGCGCTGCACCACTTCCGGGCCTTCGTAGGTGGCCTCAAGCTGGGCGTCGGTCCACTTGTAGAAGAGGAAGCCGGGGCAGTCTTCGGTGATGCCGTAGCCGCCCATCAGGCTGACCGCCTCGCGCAGCATGTTCGCGCCGTGCCCGGTGTCCCACAGCTTGGTGGCCGGGCAGAGCACGTTGCAGAGTGCGCTCTGCCAGACGTACTGCACGAGCGGGTCGGCCTGCAGCGCCGCGATGCGGGCGGAGTCGCGCTCGGCTTCGGGCTTGCCGAGCTGACCCAGCAGCTCGATGGCGTCGGCCTGCGGCTTGCGCAGCGCCTTCATCAGGGCACGGCCTGAGAGGCCTTGGGCCGCGAATTCGCCAAGCACTTGGGTTTCGACGGGGGTGAGGGCATCAAAGGCGCGCGCGGTCTCGAAGCCCAGCGAGGTGGCGGCCTCGCCGGTGGCCCAGACATCGGCCAGGCGCTGGGTGGCGTCCTCCTTCATCTGGATGCCCTGGTCGTAACGGGGCGTGCCGGCTTCGATGCCGGCCGCTCCGCGATAACGGCCGCGGTGGTAGCGGATGACCGGCTCGACGGCGGAGAGCAGCTTGGCGGCGGTCATCAGGCCGACCGCCACGCGCGTCCGGGAGAAGACCGCCTCGATGATCTCGCTGTGGGTCAGGTTGGGCACGATCACGCCGTCCTTGACGGTGTAGCCGCCGACGATGCGGCTGGCCGGGATGTCGAGGCTGAAGATCGGGTCGTGGGTGTTGGAGAGCTGGTGGACCATCTTGAGGGTCGGCGCGCCGCGGTCGAAGACGCCCGGGTCAGTCTCCTCGAGAATCACCATGCAGGAGGATTTGATGCGCGGGTCACCGGTGTCCACCGCGGCGGTGAGCACGTTGGCGACGGCCATGTTGGTCAGGAAGCGACCGCGCTTCTCGACGTGCAGCACCGGCTCCTGACCCTCTTCCCAACGGGCCACGGTGACGCGGCCGCTGAGCACGCCGGTATCCACGCCGACGTAGGGCAGCGGCTCGGTGAGGGCGAAGGCGGCGCGCCACGGCTTACGGTCTTCGCCGGGCTGCGCCGGGGCACAGGCGCGCATATACTTCTCGCGCTGCTCGGGCGTCCCCTTCTCGACGATCGGGCCGAGGCCGAGATTGTTGATCAGGCTGGAGGTGGAGGCGCCGCCGTCAACCCAGGAGAGTTCAAAGGCGAGCAGGCTCAGCGCGAGGTTGCGCGGCCCCTCGATGATGCCGCCGTACTCCATGTCGAGCCCCGCCGCCGTGATGCCCGACTCGTCAAACGCCTGATAGAGACTGTTCTTGCCTTCGGTCCACTCGTGCGTCGCGCGTTCGCCGTCCGCAACCAGGCGGGCCACGAGGCCGCGGGCCACGGAACGGGCGCCCATCACGGCCATCTGAATGTCGTACCGGTCAGCGTAGCGCCACATGATCTGGCGAATCTCGTCGCCGGGCAACATCTTCATGGTCTGCGGGGTCTCACTCATCGCGTCGAACCTTTCTTTTGAAAATTGAGAATGACATTTTATCTGATATTGTCGAAGACGCAAGGCGTTTCCTCGTCAATCTGTGAACACCTTCGCATCAAACACGCGCTCGACTCACGTACCCCTGCCAACCGATTACTCCTCGCGTACGAGGACGCCTATTTTTTTGCAGGCACGCCGCCGGGGTGGCAATCCTGACAGGCGACGCGATGGATATTGTGCCGGCTGCCGCGCGAACGGTAGGTCGTGTCCATAGCGGTCACGTCGAGCCCGCACGAGGAGCGCGCCGGATGGCACTGCGCGCAGGAGCCGCGCGTGTCGTTCGAGTGGGGCGCGTGGCAGGCGGCGCAGCTCAGGCCCTCGTGTACGCCGGTGGGCGTGCGGTCGTCGCTGCTGCCGGCGCGGCCGAAGGCATCCGGCGCGTGGCACTGCGTGCAGAGGCGCTGGCGCGGGTCAGATGACACCGTGACGGGCTTGCCTTCCCGGACGATGCGCGGGACAGCCAGATCGTCGATCGCGATGTGCGCGCGCTCCTGCCGCACATAGAACCCGATCGTATCGCGCCGGATTTTCTCTTCTTTTATTCTCTCATCGCGATCACTGAGTGATCGTGAAAACGGCGCACCGGGCGCGTGCAGTTCGTGACAGGCCAGACACGGGATGACCGGACGCCCGGCCAGGTGCGGCCGCTTGAGCCGCCACGGGCCGCGCGTGTCGAGCGGCTCGGCGAGATCCGCCATCGTGCCCTCGAAAAACATGCCGTGGCAGCGCAGGCAGTCGTCCGCCATCTGTTCGGTGCGGTTATGCGTCTCGTCCAGAAAGATCCGCGCGTAGTTGGTGCCGTGGCCGCCGCCCTGCCAGTGGGCGAACTCCCGCTGGTGACACTGCTGGCAGGCGCGCGTCATCCGCACCGCCTGCTCCTCGCTCAGGCGGATGTCATCGTGCCGCGTGTCGGCCACATGGCGGAAAACGCGCTTGGCGTTTTCGCGCAGCGCGTGCCACGAATCGGCCGAGCCGCCGTGGCACTGCTTGCAGGAGACCGCGCGGTGCACCGAGTTGGACCAGCGCGCGTGCGACGCGCGGATCTCGTGGCACGAGACGCAGGTGCGCTCCGGCGGCGTGAACTCGAAATAGCCGAGCCCGCCCAGAACGGCGCCCAGCAGAAACACGGCGGCCACCGCCAGCGGCATGAACAGCCAGGCCCGCCCCGCGCGCTCCGGCCGGACGGGGGCGGACGGCTGGTCCGCCGTGCCTTGATCGCGACGCTCCTCATTCGCTCCCATGCAGTCACCCTTTTCTCGCTGTCATCCTTTGAAATGCGCCCCGCCCTGCCATTCGCGGGCGATGTAGCCGCCGACCCAATACCCGAGCGCCATGATGGTCAGCGCGGGATTGAAGCCGCCGTTGGTCACGTTGAGGCTGCCGTCGGCGACAAAGAGGTTGTCAATCTCGTGGAGCTGGCCGTAGCGGTTGGTGACCGAGCTCTTGGGATCGTTGCCCATGCGGCAGGTGCCGGCCTGGTGCTGGCCGCCACTCGGACCGCCGAGCCCCGGTTTCCACGTCCAGATGTCGTGCGCGCCGGCCGCCATCAGGAGCTGCGCGGCCTTGTCGCAGATGAACTCCGCGATCTCGACATCATGCGGATGGCGCCGGCCGGAGAGCCGCGCAACCGGAATGCCCCAGTGGTCTTTGACCTCGGGATCGACGCGCACGCGCGACTCGAAGACCGGGATCTCCTGCACCGGCCCCATCACGCGCACGATGCGCTTGTAGTTCTCGCGCTGGTACGCCTTGTGCGCCAGCCCCCAGCGCGGCGCGCCCGGCGGCCGCGTGTTGGTGAAGTGGTAGGGCAGCGAGATGAACTCGTTGGCGAGCATCGCTCCGCCGCACAGTCCCTTGGCACCGTGGTTGAAATCGCAGAAGGCCACGCACGCGCCGGGGCCTGCCTCTTCGTAGACCTCTTCATCGACCAGCCCGTTCGCGCCGGTGTAGCCGTGTCCCTGCAGGTTGCGGCCGACCCAGTCCTGATTGTTGCCGGCGCCGTTGGGGAAAAGCTTGGACTTGGAGTTGAGCAGCAGGCGCGCGGTCTCGGTGGCGGAGGCGGCGACCACCACGAGATCGGCGGTCTGGCGCTGCAGCCGGTCGTTCACATCGTAGTAGGCCACGCCGCGAGCGCGGCCGCGCTCGTCGACGAGCACCTCGCTGACGACGGCGTCGGTGCGCAGCTCGCAGTTGCCGGTGGCGATCGCCGCCGGAATGACCGTGTTCTGCGTGCCGCCTTTGGCGTTGATCGGGCAGGCGAAGCCGCAGCACGAACGCATGTGGATGCATTTCGGACGGCCGCCGTACGGAATCGAGTTGCGCGCCATCGGGATCGGGAAGGGATGCCAGCCGAGCTTGCGGGCGGCGCCGGCCAGCAGGCGCGCCTCCCTGTTGTAGGGGAACGGCGGCATGGGATGCGGCTTGCGGCGCGGCGGCGCAAAGGGATTCTGCGCGTCGTCGCCCGCCACGCCGATCTCCCACTCGGCGCGCTCGTAACAGGGCTCCAGCTCGGCGTAGGAGATGGGCCAGTCATCGAGCGTCGAGCCTTCCGGGCAGCCGTAGAGCGTGCGCATCTTGAAGTCCTGCTCCATGAAGCGCCAGGCCATCGCGCCATAGCTGAGCGTGCCGCTGCCCACGCAGGCGGCGTTGTTGCCATATCCGCCCTCGCTGGGCAGCACGATGCGCGTCGAGCCGTTCGGATGCTCAACGACCCGCCGGTGGCGGGCGTTGTCCGGCCCGTAGGCGTTGCCCAGCACGGTGGTGCGCTGCGACCGCAGCTCGTCGTCGGTCGTGTCTTCAAAGCTCTGCCAGCGGCCGCGCTCGAGCAGCACCACCGAAAGGCCGGCCTCGGCCAGCACCTTCGCCACCACGCCGCCGCCCGCCCCTGCGCCCACGACCACCGCATTCACGTGTTTGTTTGGCATAGACGTCCTAATACCGGTTCTGGCCGATGAGGCGAGGGTATTCGAGCCCCATCATTTTGTAGCTGGCGTAGTTGCGGTTGCCGCCGTGGCGCGGGCTGCCGTAAAAGCCCTGCATCGTGAAGTCGCGGCACAGGTTGAAAAAGTCGCGCGCGGAGGGTTCGGTCCAGATCTCCTTGGGTGCCTTGTTGCGCTCCAGCTCCTCCAGCAGGCGCGTCTGCTCCGGCCAGCCCAGCGCCTCGAACGGCTTGCCGTGCCGCGTCTGGCAGGTCTGCTGCAGCAGGCGCAGGCCGGCACGGAACGGCGCGGCGAAGCGGGCGAGCGGGCCGTCGAGCTGGCGGTCGATGTAATGCACCACGCCGGCCTCGCACGCGCCGGGATCGCGGTCCGCCGGAACGATCTGTTCGGCGACCGCTTCGGTCAGGCGCGCCTCCTCCGGCGTGAGCACGCGCCAGGGGCCTTCGGGCGCGCGCCCGGGGCGACCCACGGCGACGGCGCCGCCGACACCGGCGGCCGCGCCGCCCGCTGCGGCGGCGATGACTTTCAGACAGGTGCGGCGCGACGCGCCGTTTCGGGACTGTTCAGCCATAGACACTCCTTACGGCTACACGATCTCCCAGCCCGGCCGGTAGGCGCGCGTCAGATAGGGCGCCGCCTCGGGCCGGTTGGTGACGGCGAGCTTCGCCGAATCCCAGAGCAGGCGCTTGCCGCCGAGGCGCAGCGACACCGCCGCCAAGTTGAAGGCTTCGGTGATCGGCCCGGCGTGCCGAAAATCGCCGTACGTGGGCGCGCCGCCCTGAAAGGCTTTGACCCAGTCGAGGTTGACCGGCTCGGGTGCCGGCAGCGGCACCTGCGTGTCGCCCGAGAGCACGCGCGGATGCTCGCCGAGAAACCCGGCCAGGATCTTGCCGCGCTCGCCGACGAACAGCATGCCCTCCGGCGGCAGCTCGCCGTTCTCGCGTTCCAGCTCCTCGGGTGTCGGCGGGCGCATGCCGCCGTCGTACCACCACAGGTCGAGCGCGGGGCGCGCGCCCTTGGCGGCGAAGCCGAAGCGCACGGTGCAGGCGGCCGGGAACGACCAGGTGTTGGCGATCTTCACGCTGACGCGGTCGCGCAGCGTGCAGACATGGCTGGGCGTGGACGCGACACTCACCGGCGCGTCGAGGTCGAACTCGCGGAAGACGCGCCAGAGACTGTAGTGCCCCATGTCGGCGATGGCCCCGCCGCCGTACTCGTACCAGCCGCGGAAAACGGCGTGGGTATAGTGCGGGTGGTAGGGGCAGTCGCGCGACGGGCCGAGCCACAGCGTCCAGTCAAAATCTTTGGGCACCGGCGGCGTGTCGGCGGGGCGCTCCGGATACTGCGGCCAGACCGGCCGGTTGGACCAGTTGTGGATCTCGCGCAGACGGCCGATCGCGCCGCCGCGGATGAGCTGCGCCGCGATCGAGACATCGCCGCCCGAGCTGGCGGGGATGAAGTGGGTCGCGACCCGGGTTTCCCGCGCGGTCTCGATCACGCGGCGCGCCTCGACCACGCGGTTGGCCAGCGGCTTGTGCAGCATCACGTGCCGGCCGGCCCGCATTGCGGCGATGGCGACCGTCGCGTGCAGGTGGTCGGGCGTCATGATCTTGACCGCGTGCAGGCCCCGCTCTTTTTCCAGCAGCTCCCGGAAGTCCGCATAGCGCGCGCAGGGCTTCGCCGTTTCGCCGGCACGGTGGCGGGCGTAGTAGGCGTCGATCACCTCCGCCGCGACATCGCGGCCGCCGGGGATCGCCTGGCCGGCGCGCCAGTCGGCGACGCCGATGGCGCCTGCCAGACTTTTGCGCAGACCATCGCGCGACCAATCCACATAGTCGTCGCTGTCCTTGTTCGGGTCGCACACCGCCACCACCCGGACGCCCGGCGTGGCCAGCAGGCCGGGCAGTTCGCGCAGCCCCTGGGTGCCGCAGCCGATGAGGGCCACGGCAAGAGGTTCGACGGGCGCCGCCTGCCCCGACGCGCCAGGCGTGAGGGCAGGCAGGATATTGAGCGCCGCGGCCGAGACGCCGGCGGATTTCAAGAACGAGCGCCGGTTCATGCGGCTACTCGCCGTACACGACGGTGGTGGTCTCGTTGTACAGATAGAGGATGTTCTTCACGAGATAGTCGACGTGATGCACCTTGCGGATGCCGCCGTTGCGCATCGCCTCGGCGATGGTCGCGTCGCCGCCGCTGAAGAAGAGGATGCCTCCGCTCCACGCCTCGCCGCGCTTGAGCGGGCGCACGCTGTTGTCCACGATGGGGTCAGAGGCGGCGTGGTTGAGGGTCAGGGCGGATTGGACGGTGCCCTTGTTGGGGATGACGCAACCGGACAAAACGAGCGCGCCGACGCAGGCGGCGCTCAGGGCGAGCATTTTTTTCATCGTGAAGTCTCCTGTTGTGAGGCCACAGAACCGTGACCATCTTGATGCGGATGATCGTCGCACGTTTGGGCGCCAAAAGCAAGCGTCTGTTC